>JAFZDU010000079.1 GCA_017561025.1 Bacteroidales bacterium
GCATGCTTTATGTTTTTTCTTGGAATCTTTTTGCCTTTCTTTCAATCACATAGCTCGCTATGTTCTTTCAAGAAAAACAAAAATCTTCTCAAAGAAAAATTCATAAATCATTTGCAAAGCAATTTATAGAAATCCCCTAAAGGCTAAAGGTATAAGACAAATGACAAAAGTTGTTGACAGGATGGAACAATTTTGTATTAGAATTGTTTATTCTGAAATCAGAAGACTTTGAACTAAGACCTTTAGCCATTAGCCTTTTGTCCTTAGTCTTTTATCATTAACCATTAGCCATAAAAAATGAAACTCTTAAACCACATTATCAACTTATTCTATCCGAGAGTGTGCGCTGCATGCGGCAATCTCTTGATGAGCGAGGAAGAAACGGTATGTCTTTCTTGTCGTTATCTTCTGCCTAAGACATTATACGAGAAAAACGCCGACAATCCTCTGGCGCAGATGTTTTACGGACAAGTCGATTTCCATGCCGTGACGGCGGAGTTCTTCTTCAGCAAGACAGGTAAGGTGCAGCATCTGCTACATCAGCTGAAATATGAATGCAATAAAGATGCGGGATTTTTCCTCGGACAGCAGATCGGCGAAAGCATAAGAGAATCGGAGTTATTTCAAGACATAGATTATCTTATTCCAATACCATTACATCCTAAAAAAGAACATATCCGAGGTTATAACCAGAGTCACGTCATCGCGCAGGGCGTGGAAGATGTTACCGGAATCCCGATAATGAACGACTGCCTTTACAGAAAGGTCTTCACTTCTACGCAGACGAAGAAATCGAGGGAAGAACGATGGGATAACGTGAAAGATATTTTCGATATAAAAGATCACAAACAATTGCAGGGACGGCATGTGCTGTTAATAGATGACGTCCTGACGACAGGAGCCACATTGATGGCAGCAGGAACGACACTGTCGCAAATCCCCGATATAAAAATCAGCGTTGCGACAGCAGCGTGTACTTCGTAAAATTTTAATAATGTACTCTCTCCCAGAGCATCTTCTCTTCGTCGAAAGGCTTTGACTCTTTTTCTTTATGTCCTAATGCCAAGATAGAGAGCACTGAATAATGTTCTTGGAGATTGAGTATTCTCTTGACGTTGTCGTTGGCATCATTGCCTTCGGCGTCTTTACGTAAACGAATCTGCACCCAGCAGCTGCCCAGACCGAGTTCTTCTGCTGCGAGTTGCATGATGATGGTTGCGATGGAACAGTCTTCAACCCAAACGTCGGTCTTGGTTGTGTCGGCGACTACGACGATGGCTGCTGCTGCACCTTCTATGAGTGCAGCACCTGCTGCCTTGCAGACAGACAAGGCCTTGAGCGTTTCCTTATCTTGCACAACATAAAATTCCCATGGGTTGTAACGATGTCCAGATGGCGACATAAGAGCCGCTTTTAAAATATGTTCTATAGATTCTTTGTTGACAGGCTCGTCGGTGAAACGACGGCAACTGCGTCTGTTCTTTAATAATTCGATGAAACTTCCCATAAAATAATATATAAGGCAAAGATAATATATTAGGTTTTATGCACAAATTATTTTGTCATTATTATTAAATATAGGGGACTTCTATAAATTAAAACATTGACAATCATTCAATTATATTGATATTTTTGTTATATTTGTAAGAAGTTTGAAAAATATATGAAATATCAGAAGAGAAGTGGAATAAGTTTGTTTGAGCTGAAAGTGCTTTTTCTTCAAAGATTGGTGCAGATAAAAAAGTATCACCCCGAATTTATAAAATACAACTAGTTATATATCAATCATTTACCCCCAACTTGATTAAAAAATATTTTTAAAAAAGTTTGGAAATTAGAAATAAAAATATAAACTTTGTGGGACTAAAATTGAAGGTATGGAGAATGTTAAAAATGACATACAAATTCTAGGGAAAAACAAGTTCATAGAATGCTCGTCTCGATAAATTGTTCGATTAACGAATTTATCGGGAGAGTTTTTTAAGAAATAAATCAAACTACAGATGTGGAAAAATGGGTTCTATCCATTGATGTAGGAAAATTGATAATAAATAGAACCCACCTTAAATATCTAGTTAATATGAAAAGAATATTATTAATTATATCTTTCATTGTGATGGCACATAATGTGTCATCACAATCTGTGACAATATACGAAAAACCATACAAAGACTATATCGGCAGCATGACTGCTTTGGAATTAGACGATGGTAATATTATTGAGATTGAAAATTACTGCTTAGTGGAAGTAAGTGAAGATGGACAAACAATCAATATAAATACTCTTGGGATTAACATCATAAAAATCAATGACAAGACAGAATTGCTTGATTCGCTTTTTGTTGCATTTCCTAAACCAGGAATGTCTGTATCAGCAAAATGTATATTGACCAAAAATCCTTATGAGTACGACAGTTATATTCTTGCTGATTTCTATCACAATGCAGAAGATGGCAAATATTATTATACTGCAATTTTATTTGATGGCGATTTGAATATAACTGACACCATAGATGTCCCTTTTGAATATGATAATGTAAATGTGATCGACAGGTCGTATTCATTTATAGACAATGACAACGATATTGTTTTTTGTGCCAGATGGGAAAATGAACCAGACATTATTTTTGTAAAGATGGATTTGTTTGGCAATGTTAATGATATCTTTTTTTCCGATCTTTCATTAGATGAATATTTGTTCAAAAAGGCCTCCATATTTGTATATGAAGAAAATCCTCTTCGTTATGGATTTTTTATTCCGAAAATAACAGATCAACCTGACCTGGGAGGTTATGTATGGGATGGTCAAATGGCAGTGATAATATTAAATAAAGAAATGGAAATATCAAAAACCATACATATACACTATATTGATGAAAAAGTATGGATACGACCAACGATTGAAATGTACGAGATGGTAAGATTAAATGATGGTAATTTTGCGACATGCCTAACAGTAATGGATACAAAAGATAACAGAAACATCTCCGCGATACAAATGACAAAATTTAATACAGATTTTGAAGTGTTGCAGCATTATAGATTTTTTGAAGAAATAAGTTCACAATGTCCTTTTATAACAAATACAGGAGGAATGGCATTATGTGACGATGGCTCTCTACACGTTAATTATATTAAACGAGATCTGGATACTGGTGTCAACACACTTTATGCTGCATATATTGATAATAATTTCAATGTAAAATGGAATACTGATATTTACACAACAAAACCTAAATCTTTTTACAATTCTCCAACCATCTATTCATCTTGTGCCAGAAAAAATGGCGGTGTGATTATATCTGCTTGGGGAGACTTAACATGCAATGAAAACTCAATGTCATATTTCCCTTTGATGTTCATCATAAATAATAACGAATCTATAGTTAACGAAAACATCAATTATTTCCGTCCATACAGTTTCTATCCCAACCCAACATCTGATGTTCTCAACATCCGTTTCTCTCCAGATGTCAATGCTGAAAAGGTAGAGATTTACTGCATGGACGGCAAACTGTACCGTGAACAGAACTTCAATATGGAAACCATCAACGTTAACGATTTGTCGAGCGGAATCTATATGATGAAGATGCTTCTTGATAACGGAGAAACATTTACTGAGAAAATTGTAATTAAATAAGAATCCCAAAAACTAAGACCAGATATCAATCAAAGTGCCGAAGGTACGACAGAAAAAATCATATTCTGTCGCACCTTCAACGCTCTCTCGCAAAGGTGCAAAGTATCGCAAAGTAATTTTCTGCCTTGCTCTGCGTCTTTGCGAGTAGGAAAACACTTCGACAGGCTCAGCGACCTCAATTCTGGAATTCAGGGATTTTCTTAATCACTTTATTACTGCATCACTAAAAAATATCCAATGGTTAAAAAAATCATTCCTCATTCCTCATTTTAAAATATTTTGTATCTTTGAAGCAGTTATCACATTACTGCTATGAAGAAGATTATATTCCTTATTTTGATGATTGTGCCTTTTCTGACAAAAGCAAATCACTGGCAACCTGATCCATATCAATTTGAAAGCAATATGACAATCACTGGCGTCTTGCATTTTGATGATGTAGAACAACGCAGAGGTTCAATAGAGATAGGCGCTTTCTGCGACGGAGTGTGCAGAGGCAGCTCTAAAGTGCAGTACGTGGAGTCACTAGACAGATATTATGTCTTTATGATGGTCTATGGATATTATGGCGACAGCATAAGCTTCAGATGTTACGACCATAACATGAATATCGAACTGGAAATGATTGGCAAATCATACGTGGAATTCAAGTCTAATGATATCATTGGCAACGCATCAGAGCCTTTCATCTTCGCCTTCGACTCATATAAACATAATATCACAGCAGATATACTTCCAGAGATATCGGGTGCCATTACAGGTGGCGGAGAATATAAGAAATATGACACATGCTTTATCTCCGTAACGCCAAAAGAAGGTTATAAATTTGAAGCCTTGCTGGAAAATGACGACACCATCACCAAACAGACAAGCTACAGCTTCATAGTTCTCTCAGATAGAAAGTTTATGGCTGTCTTGTCAGAGATGCCTGTATATTACAAGATAACAGCTAATTCAAATCCCGAGACCGGCGGTCATGTGTTCGGCACCGGCGAATATCTTGAAAACGAGACTTGCACTCTGCAGGTCAGCACACACTCAGGATATGATTATGTGGGCCTCTATGAAAACGATGAACTCATAACGACAGATACAGTATATTCATTCGTTGCAGAATCTGATAGAAACTTCACAGCAGAGTTCTCTATCAAAATCAATTATTTCGAGATCAGCGCACAAGTCACTCCTAGCGGAGCTGGCACAGTGTCAGGTCTCGGCGCATATCAGGAATACGAGACATGTAATTTGGAGATAACACCTAACGAAGGCTATGACTTCGTGATGCTTAAAGAAGGTGCTACAGTGGTGTCGCAAGAACCTTCATATAGTTTTGAAGTGTTGTCCGACAGACATTTCAATGCAGTGTTCGCACTTAAAGAATACCAGGTGACATTGTCTGCAAATCCTGAAGAAGGCGGCATGGTGTCAGGATCTGGAACTTACAAACATGGCAATACGGTTTATGCTATCGCAGTCCCTAACGAAAACTATATCTTCGAGAAATGGACTGATGCCGAAGGCACATTCGTAACAGCTAACAACCAATATGTTTTTGAAGCCACAGAGGACAAAAATCTCGTCGCACATTTCATGTACACAGAGTCTATCAACGAATCACATATCGACAAGCTTTTATTCTATCCAAATCCAGCATCTGATTTTATCAGCATAAGCGGTCTTGAAAAAGATTCTGATGCGACAATCTACGACCTTATGGGTAAAGTGGTGATGAAAGTATCACTTACATCAGGCGACAATATGATTGACGTTTCCAATATTTCAAATGGAACATATATCATAGCTGTTGATGGCAAATTTAACAGAATAGTGATAAACAGATAATTTTATCCACGCTCAACCATAAGATGACAACACTTCTGAAAGTCAACAATCTCCGTATCTCTTTCTGCCGCGACGACAAATGGCAGGAGGCCGTTCATGGTGTCGACTTTGAAGTGTTCGAGGGCAAGACTCTCGGAATCGTAGGCGAATCGGGGTCTGGCAAGTCGGTGAGCAATCTCGCGGTGATGCAGCTCCTCGACCGACGTAAGTCCAGGATAGAATCCGATTCTATATTGTTGGAAGGAAAAGACATTTCCCATTATAGCGATGAGCAGATGTCGGAAGTACGCGGCAAACAGATCGCGATGATCTTCCAAGAGCCAATGACGTCGTTAAATCCTGTTTATAAATGCGGATTCCAGGTTATGGAAGCCTTCGGCAGACAACAGATAACAGACAACAGACAACAGATAACGGTGCCTGGGCTTGTCGAAGGCAAAACTGAAGGGTTCGGCACTTCGACAGGCTCAGTGGCCGAAACATCTCAGAAACTGGAGTCTAAAAAGAAGGTTCTCGACCTTTTCGCAAAGGTGAAGCTTCCTAATCCGGAGATAGTTTTCGATAAATATCCGCACGAACTCTCTGGCGGTCAGAAGCAGAGAGTGATGATAGCGATGGCGCTCATCTCCAATCCTAAGGTACTCATCGCCGACGAACCGACGACGGCTCTCGACGTCACGGTGCAGAAGGAAATCTTAAAACTTCTTAAGGAATTACAGCGCGAGAACGGGATGGGTATGATATTCATCACCCACGACCTCGGCGTGGTTTCTGAAATCGCTGATGACGTCATAGTGATGAACAAAGGCGTCATAGTGGAAAAAGGCACCACGCGCGACATCTTGAACAAGCCGCAGCATCCCTATACTAAAGGACTCATCGCCTGCCGCCCGCCGCTCGACTATCGTCTGGAGCGACTCCCTGTGGTGAAGGAATTCCTCGAAGGCAAATGGCGCGACAACGAACAAGTGAAGAGCGAATTGCTCATCACCGAGGAGGCCAGACAAAAACAACACGAAATATTATATTCTCAGGAACCTATCCTTAAGGTGCAGAATCTCAGGACATGGTATCCGCTTCGCAAAGGCGTCTTCGGACGTACTTACGCACATATCAAATCCGTCGATGATGTCAGTTTCGACGTGTATCCCGGCGAGACGCTTGGACTCGTAGGCGAGTCGGGATGCGGAAAAACCACATTGGGACGCAGCATTTTACGATTAGTAGAACCCACTTCAGGAAATGTCATCTTCGAAGGAAGAGACATCACGAAGTTGAACAACAAAGAACTGCGAGAATATCGCAAGCAGGCGCAGATTGTCTTCCAAGATCCGTATTCTTCTTTGAATCCGCGTATCTGCATCGGCGACTCTATCGCTGAGCCTATGATGGTTCATGGCATCGAGAAAGACGCCAAGAAGAGAAGAGAGAGAGTATGCCATCTTTTGGAAGAAGTAGGATTGGAAGCGTCGCACTATCAGCGCTATCCGCATGAGTTCTCCGGCGGACAGAGGCAGCGCATCTGTATAGCAAGAGCGCTTGCTGTCAACCCGAAACTCATAATATGCGACGAATCCGTCTCGGCACTCGACGTTTCGGTACAGGCTCAAGTGTTAAATCTTATTAACAGATTAAAGAAAGAATTTCATTTCACGTATATATTCATCTCCCACGATCTGAGCGTCGTAAGGTTCATGTCCGACAGAGTCGTGGTGATGTACAACGGCAAGATACAAGAGATGAACGAAGCCGACGCACTCTTCAACAATCCGCAAAACGATTATACTAAGAAATTGATAGCAGCGATTTGTAAGGTGTGAAGGAGATAACTCTATAAATATATGAGTTAGAGGATGGATTTGTTGCCCTTACCTTGATATATCATTTTTTTTATTTCTGTGCAGCATTTTATATTTTCCTGCGTTTCTGTTCTTGAAATATGAATTAAATTTCTACAGATATGAAACGACTGGTTTTGATAACAATGTTAATGGCTTGGGTCGGAAGCGCCTTCTCTCAGGAGATAAAAACCGATACTACCTTTGTGGTGAATTCAAATAAAATCCAAGTTATTGATAGCAAGAACGGATTGAAGATCAAAGTTTATGAGATGACTCAAGATGGAAGTGTGTCGGTAAACCCATATTATGAAAGCCGTTATGAAGGCTCTTCCATTACTGAGAAGTCAGGAAACAACACATATATTCAGATTCCTATAGTGCCTGCATTCGTCAAGAAGCAGAATGTGGTAGTAGAGAAAAGTGATGATAATCAAAAGCAATATAAAATCAAATCTTTCATTCCAGCTTATCCTGACATCTATTATTCATATTCTCAGCTGTATGACGAGCCTTTCATGTCTGAGAGTTCGGTGTTTTGGCAGAGACCTAATTCTTTCGAATGGGGCATGTATCTTTTCGATGAAGAGTTATGTTATAACAAAAGCAGGACCTTGGGTATAGTGACAGCTTTGGGGATTTCCAATACATATAATTTCTTGAATAATAAAACAGTCTTGGCTACAGTTGACGGCACTCCATATATTTATAATTTTAATGAAGGAGGCGAAGTCGTTCCTGAAGGGATGAACGGCAGAACGTATGTCGATAAAAGCTTCCTCAGATATTGGAGTCTGCGTTTGCCTGTCAGTCTGCAGATACAGTGGAGATTGAGCTATAAGGTGATGGCTCTTTCTGTAGGTCCTGAGTTGGAATGGCGTTTTGGCATGAGGTCAATCACCAATTATGACGGAGGAAAACATGTTGTCGCCGACGACATAGATTACAATCCAATAGGAGTGAATGTCTTAACTACCTTGAAATTCCAGGACTTCGTTCTCCTAGGACGTTTTGGATTGACACAAATATTCGATTCCGACGTCAAAGCTGTTCCTTTTAACGTAGGATTCGGTTTTGTGCTCTAGGAAGATTTTGCTTGTCAATTATTGATTGGTCAAGTTGTCGGTTGGCAGGTTCTCTGCCTGTTCTATAATCTCTTTCTTCAACTCCATAAGGTCGAGGGCATTCTCTACGGAGAAGTCCCCGATCTTTGTTCTTCTAAGTGATGTCATGCAAGCTCCGCAGTTGAGTGCCTTTCCGAAATCGTTTACCAAAGAACGGATGTAAGTTCCTTTGCTGCATTTTACCTCGAAATTGACGACAGGGAAGTTTGTGGTGTTGATTTTGAAGTCTTCTATATGCACTAGTCTTTCTTTGAGTGCTATTTCCTTGTCGGAACGTGCATATTCAAAAGCTCTCTTGCCTTGTATCTTGATGGCTGAGAATTTTGGAGGACGTTGCATGATGTCGCCAAGGAATAATTTTCTGGCTTCTTCCATCATCTCTTCAGTGATTCCGTCGGTAGGATAGAAGGCGTCAGGTTCGCTTTCCAGGTCATAGCTAGGTGTTGTCTGTCCCAAGAGCATGCTTCCGGTATATACTTTTTCTTGTGCCTGGAAGTTGTCGATTTGTTTTGTCATCCTTCCTGTGCATACGATGAGCAGTCCTGTTGCCAAAGGGTCTAAGGTGCCGGCATGACCGACCTTCAGTTTTCTGATTCCGTGATAACGTTTAACAACGGCACGGATGAGATTGACGGCATCAAATGATGTCCAGTCTAATGGCTTATCGATGAGAAAGACTTCTCCTTCTTCAAAATGGAACATATTATAAAGCGAATATTATTGTTATTACACCAACTATGGCGCAGTATATTGCGAAATAGATCAGCTTGCCTTTTCTGACTAAGTTGATCATGAACTTACATGCCAGACATCCTGAGAGAAATGCTCCGAGGAATCCGACCAATAAAGGTGTTATTCCTATTCCTCCTAAGAGTGCTGGTTCTTTTATCATATCGATGATATTCAAGAATGTCTCTCCTAAGATTGGTATCAATACCATGAGGAATGAGAACTGTGCAATGCTTTCTTTTTTGTTGCCGAGGATGAGGCCTGTAGCTATGGTAGTTCCAGAGCGTGACAGTCCTGGCAGAACTGCGAGTGCCTGTCCGAGACCTATTATGACAGCGTCGCGGTATGAGATGGTCTCTTTCTTGCGAGGTTTTGCGTAATATGCAAAAGTGAGTAAAGTGGCAGTGAGCAACAGACAGCATCCGACTATCAGCAGTCCGCTGCCGAAGATGGTTTCAACCTGGTCTTTGAAGAACAATCCTACAATCATGACTGGTATGATGGAAAGCAATATCTTAGCAACATATTCTTTTTCAGGATTCCATTTCATGCTGAAGAATGTTCCTTTGAACAGATTCTCTATCTCTTTCCATAATATCACTATGGTGCTTAATACCGTTGCGGCATGAACTGTAACGGTAAACAACAGATTGTCGGCTGCCGTTGTGTTGAGGTTTAATAATTCTTGGCCTATGGTAAGATGTCCGCTGCTGCTGACAGGGAGGAATTCGGTCAATCCTTGAAGAATGCCTAATAATAAAGCTTCTAAGCTATTCATAATTAATTACGTTGATTAATCTTTTTTAGGTCTTTTCATGATTGCATAAATCTGTATGCCGAATCCTATCAATACGAGTATAGGAGCTAGTGTGAGTCGGCGGAAATTGAAGATGGCTTCGTTGAAAACGTCAGGATTATCGGAGCCGCCGCCTATCATCAATAAGAATCCAATGAGAAGGAATGCTAATCCTATAATAACCCAAAGGTAGTTGTCGCGGCCAAAAGGCATTTGTTTTACGTTTTCTTGTTCGTTTTGGAGGTTCTTGTTTTTTTCTAAATTGCCCATATCTAATTCTTTTTTTTATTACATGTAAAACTTGTCTATGTCGGCATTGAGATATTTTTTCATTGAAAAAATCGTTGAGAGAAACGTGATGACGAGACTCAGGACAATGACGGAGATGTATACTGTCATTATGCAATTTCCTTGCGACATATTCATTTCAGGGAGATGTTCCTGGATACTATATAATGTTATTGTTATAAAAGTCAGTGCTATGATTGCAGCTATTGCCCCTTGAATCATGAATGTCTTCACAAAAGGTTTCATGACGAAGCTTTCAGTCGCTCCTACTAGCTGCATCGTTCTCACAGAAAAACGTTTTGAATATATGGAAAGCCTTATTGTATGGCTTATCAATGTGATGGCGATAAGAAGCAGTATGAGGCTTACACCAAACAAAATCACCTTGATTTTATTGATATTGTCATTTATGGTGTTTGTCAATGTCTTTTGATATATGACTTCTTTGACAATAGTTTTTGTTCCTACCCATTTCTCTACCATGGCCATGCTGTCGCTATTGGCGTAATCGGCTGCGAATCTGAGGTCGAGAGATGGAAGCAATGGATTTTCCACATCGCCAAGCCACTGGAGAAAGTCCTCTCCCAGGTCTTCCTTCATTCTGTTGGTGGCGTCTTCCTTGCTGATATATTCAACGGATTTGATGTAGTCTTTTTTGCAGAGTTCTTCTTTCAGGCTTAATATAGAAGATTCTTTAGTGTTGCTCTTTATTACTATTTCGAAACCTATGTTTTCCTTTACATAATTAAGTAGTCTGTCGGTATAAACCATTACAAATGCGTATATTCCCAACACGAAAAGCACCAATGTGATGCTTAGCAGCGAGACGATATACGAACCTGCGAATCTTCTTTTTGTTGACTTACTTTCGGAATGCATCTTTTGTTATTTCTTTGCAAAGATAAAGATATTTATTTTTTAAAACACAAAATGCAAAAGTTTTATTGTGGTAATGTTCATAATTAAAAAAGATGTAATTTTACATTCTAAAAATAGATGTTCTATGTTGAAAAAATTGGGAGACTATGTGATATTGATGTTTCAGGTTTTTCGTAGGCCTGACAAGTCACTGATTTTTAGAAAACGTTTGTTGCACGAGTTTTATAATCTAGGATTTACGTCAATAGGAATTGTCTTGATTCTGTCTGTTTTCGTTGGTGCTGTTGCCACCATTCTGGTTGCATATAACACCGACAATCCACTCCTTCCAGAGAAACTTATCGGCTTTTCGGCTCGTCAGATGATTGTCCTGGAGTTTTCTCCTACTATAATAAGCTTGATTCTTGCGGGAAAACTAGGTTCGCAGATTGCCTCTGAACTGGGAACCATGCGTGTGACACAGCAGATAGACGCTCTTAAGGTCATGGGTGTCAATCCTGCCAATTATCTCATCTTTCCAAAAATCATTTCTTGCCTTTTGTTTATCCCGGTACTTATAGTTTTCAGTATTGTAATAGGCATCTTGGGCGGATGGCTGGCTTGTGTGTTTACCGGTGTCATCACCCCGACAAATTATGTAGTTGGACTGAGGGCATGGTTTGAGCCTTATTCATTGACATTCGCTATGATAAAGACTGTTGTCTTTGCGTATCTGATCACCTCGATATCGAGCTTTATAGGATATGAAGTTAAAGGAGGATCGGTGGAAGTTGGCAAGGCAAGCACGAATGCTGTTGTCGTTAGCAGCATCGCTATAATATTTTTCGATTTAATATTAACCCAGATGCTTTTGACATGATAAAGGTAGAGAACATAACAAAGAGATTTGGAGATCGTGTTGTATTAGACGATATTACAGCTACTTTTGAGAGAGGCAAGACCAATCTTATTATTGGAGAAAGCGGCTCTGGAAAGACTGTGCTGACAAAGATATGTATTGGATTGTTTGAGCCTGATAGCGGCACTGTCACCTTCGACGACAGACCTTTCTCTAATACGAAGGAGAAGTTTAAAAAGGACATACGCAAGGAGATGGGCGTGCTCTTTCAGGGTGGAGCGCTATTCGACTCAATGAGCGTGGAAGAGAATGTGATGTTTCCTCTTAACATGTTTACCGACATGAGTTACGAGGAAAAACTGGAAAGGGTGAACTTCTGCCTAAACAGGGTTAATCTCAAAGGAATAAACGATTTGGCGACATCTGAACTGAGTGGCGGTATGATGAAACGTGTAGCCATAGCACGAGCAATTTCCAACAGCCCTAAATATCTGTTCTGCGATGAGCCTAACTCAGGTCTGGATCCTGTCACTTCTGAGCTTATAGACGAATTGATCAGTGAGATAACGGAAGAATATAACATAACTACAATAATCAATACACATGATATCAATTCGGTGCTCAAGATGGGGCAGACGATAAATTTCATACATAAAGGAAAATTGTGGTGGAGAGGCGACAATAAATCCGTCATGGATACAAACAACAAAGAGTTGAATGACTTCCTTTTCTCGACAGAGCTTACGAAAAGATTAAAAACAGTTTAAAATATTATTATGAACGCATTGGATATTATAATCGGTGTTATTCTGCTGATTTTTGCTTTGGCAGGATTAAGAAAAGGTCTTATCATTGAGGCTTTTTATCTGGCTTCTTATGTGGTCGGAATCTATGGTGCAATGTTTTTCTCCGACGCTATGGCATCGTGGATATCAGATTTCCTGGATACGGAAACTGAAGTGGTGGCTATAATAGCGTTTATCTTGACATTCATATTGATAATGGTTCTAGTGAGATTCTTGGGCCGTATGGTCAGCAATCTTGTTGAAGCTATACATCTAGGATTCATAGATAAATTTGGAGGCTTTGTTTTTGGAATATTGAAAGGCGCATTGATAGTCAGTGTCTTTATTCTTATAATGAATGTGTTAGGCGTGTCTGGTGTTATCGATAACGAGACAAAGAGAAACTCCAGCCTATATACCATTACAGAAGAAATAGCCAATGTTCTCTATAAGAACCATGACGTGGTTAAGGAATCTATCGATGACAGATTAGAGAAAATAGAAGATGTTATTGAAACAAGTTTAACTAAATAAGAATATATATGAAAAACATAGCAGTTTTTTTAGGCGGTTGCGGAACAAAAGACGGATCTGAAATCAATGAGACTGTCACATTGTTACTCGCTCTCGACCAACATGGACTTAAATACCAATGTTTTGCTCCAGACAGAAAACAGTATCAGGTCGTAAATCATGTAACAGGAGAAGTCGTTGATGAAGAACGTAATATGATGGTAGAAGCAGCTCGTATCGTTCGTGGCAACATATTGCCTCTTTCAGCATTCAATGCTGATGATTACGACGGTCTTGCTATCCCAGGAGGCGTAGGTGTCGCCAACAATCTCTTCACATATTTTGCTGATGGAATGCAGATGACAGTGCTTCCTGAGGTTAGAGAGGCTATAGAGAAAATACATGAACAGAACAAACCTATTGCAGCGATGTGTATAGCTCCAGTGTTGCTGGCTAATGTGTTGAAAGACATAACAATCACTTTAGGCAGTGACGAATGTGGTCCGGCTAAGGATATCGTTATGATGGGAGCCCGTCATACAGCGACAAAAAATGGCGAAGTGGCATCCGACTTGAATAACAAGATTTTCACTACGCCATGTTTTATGTTGGATTCAACATTAAAAGACATCTATGAAGATGCTTATAATCTTGTAGAGGCTTTCTCCAAAGCTCTTTAATAGGGACTAGAGGAAGTAGAGGGAGAAAGGGTTGAGAGTTTCTTAAACTCTATACCTCTAATCCCTCTAGTTTTTTAAAAGATTTATTCAGTATAATATAATATCATTTTCTCGATTGCCCGGTTACATACTTCACAGAATTTGTCTCCGTTGAAGGTCTTCATGAGGCAATCCATTTTTGGGCGATATACGCCTTTGGCTTCGTATCCTCCACCTTCATAGACGCCGACTTCGTTGATATATTTCTCTTCCTGAGGTGTTGGGACAGGTGTCTTTTTCTTTAACATGTCTTTCCATTTGCTTTCGAAATCGACCAATGTGGTGATATTAGGTTCCCATGGTTCTATGCTTAAATTGTAGAATTCTTCGTAAGAACCTGAGTCGTCGTAATATTCATCACCTAAGCCGGCAAAGCCGTGACCGAATTCGTGGATGATAACATCAGATGAGAAGTAGTCGTCGGTTGAACTGACACAGTAGAAATTGTATATTCCGCCGCCTCCGTATTTAGAGGTGTTGGCCAGGATGTATATCTGGTCATAAGGCACTAGTCCTGCAAGATTTCTTATTGATTGGTTGTCGTACGACATACAATATCGTTCAGAGTCGAATGTGTAGAATGAGCAGTTGACAGCGGTGCTCTTCCAGATGTCTTCTGCTGGTATTGTTATTCCGGAATCTTTTGAAGGAGCCATCACTGCGCGGATATTGAATCTGTCTTGATATGAAGCGAAAGGTTCGTATGAGAAAAGGCTCTCTTTGAAGAAGTTGCAGTCTAATACAAACTTGCCCATTTCCTCTTCTGTGTAACCGTCGGGAAGAATGACGATGTCAACGGCCTTCTCAGGTGCGAAGTTGCCGTGAACGTTGAGGATTGAATAGTTGTATTTATATGCGTTTTGGATGAAGTAGTCATCTGGATTTATTACGATGCGCATTTTCTCTATCATGACGCCGTCGTAGTTTCTTTGGTAGAAAACAACGTCGACTGTTTCTTTAGGATAAGGCATTATGACGGATTCGTTGAAGCCTTTTGTTATGATTTCGGCTTCTTGTGTTGTCTGCCATTCACCGAAAAGGTTGCAATAGCCTCTTGAATATATCATGACGTCAGAATCGTGAAGATATACCTCGAATAAGTATTCTCCATAACCCAGGCTGTCGATTAGGTTGTTGCGTGTACCGCCCCAGACAGGTTCCATTACATATTTGTCGATGGCGTAGTAGCTGGAGTCGGCATTGCCAAATATATAATAGTCTATTCTAAGTTGCTGGTTTTCGAAATAAACATCATATTGTGCCTTGGCATCAAATGAAACTGATGTCATTAATAATAGGAGTGCTGCTAATTTGTAAAGTAGTTTTTTCATCTTGTTATAATTTGTCGCAAATATAGCAATTTAAGGTTATTATTGTTTCTTTTTTACAAAAAATAAAAAAGGGCGCGGGGAGCGCCCAATTGCATTAATAAACCAAACTACTTACAAAGCTATAGAGAATGTTTAGTACTTGTATTTGCAAAGATACTGCATTTTATTTTTTTGTCAATGGTGTTGTGGTTAAAAAGTGAATTTTTTGAATTTTATATGTATTTTTATATGTAAAATTTTATCGTAAATACTACTACAAAAATAATTAATGAATATTGATTAACATTCAATTATACAATTATAATATACGAGATTTTATTTATTTTTACTGTAAATTACTTTTGTAAACTAGTAGTATATATTATTTTATTTTATATGCTTAAAATAATGTAAAATTAGATGTTTCTTAAGAAATTTATCATGTCTTCATCGCGTGATAGGTTGAATTTTTTCCTGAGTCTATAACGTGATGTTTCCACACTTCTTAGAGTGGTGTTTGTGATGACTGCAATTTCTTTTGTCGACATGTTTATATATAGCATTGCGCATAGTCTTTTTTCAGCCTTTGTAATACTTGGATATTTTTCTTCAAGTCGTTCCAGGAAGTCTTTGTAGATGTCGTCAATTTGTTTGTTGAGGTTTTCTGTGTTGTTGAAAAGACGAGTGTTGTTTTGTATGTTTGAATATATGCCTTTGATTTTGATTTTTTGTTCTTCTTCAGGTAATTCTATTATTTCCTTCAATTCGTTTTTAAGAGGATTTATGAAATCTATATATGATTTGAGATGCAGTGCTAAATTTATCAGAGATTCTTTGTTGTTTTTCAACTGAATCTCCATTAGGTCGTTCTCCATCTTGTTTATTTTGATTTGTTGTTCGTATGTTGTCTGTATGTTTTTGTTGTATAACGATTTGTTTCTTGAAAAAAGAACGATAAGTGATATGCATAATATGATTATGACAAGTACAGCTGTGATTGAAATGATACTGTTGATTCTTTGGTTTTTTGAGTTGCTGCTTTTTAATTCATTGGCTTTGAATTCTTCTATGTTGAGTGAGAGCAGATAGCCTGTATGTATTTCTTCCAGCTCCTTCTCTTGTCGTGCCAGTTTGGCTGAGTCATAGCATTCGTCGTATTTGTTGAATAATCTGTATGCTTCTTTGTAATCGCCTATATTAGCATAGCATTTTGACATTTCATAATATGAAATATAGCATATGTCAAACATTTTGAATTTCTCGGTGCTGTCGCATAATATTTTGAACACCTCTATTGCAGGTGATATGCTGTCGAGTTTCATGTTCAATTTTCCAAGTTTATACATATATTCGCCGCATTCGTCGAATTCCTCATACTTGTATGATAGATCTATGGCCTTTTTGTAATAATTTTTTGCATTTGCATAGTCTTTTATCGAATCGGATATTTCAGCTTTATATCCATTGTTTATAACTTCTAGTAATTGATAATTTTCAGTATTGCAAATATTTAATGATGAGTCGAGTAGCTGCATTGCTGTTGGGTAATTTCTTTCCTTTATTAAAATATATGCCTTGCTGGTCAATGCTCTGGCGATGCTTCTTATATTTTTGTCGTTTCTGTCGTATTTTAATACTTTGTTATAATATTCCATAGCATTATGATAATTCTTATGGAAAACATATAAATCTGCAAAGTCTAGGTAAGTCTCTATGATGGTGGATTGGCTTTTGATTGTTTGCGCATATATAAGAGCATTTTTCATGGCATCGATGCTCCATTTGCTTTCAGACTCGTGCTCTTTGTAAATGATGGCTATTTTCCTGTATAACTCATAAATGCTTTGATATTCTTTTATGTTAATAAGTTTTTCAATGGCTTTTTCATAGTAGTTTATGGCTGTGGAGTATGTGTTTCCTCTGTTGAATATGTCACCGATTAATATATAGCTTTCAGCTTCTTGCTTGATGTCGTTGTTGTTTCTTGCTATAGTATTAGCCTTGTGTGCGCAGTTGAATGCAAATTCAGGGCTTGTCTTGATATATGATTCTGCCAAATAAATCAATTTGTCGAATCTGTTTTCATTTATGATGATTTTATCGCTGTCATTGCTTTTATTGTTGCTGGAGAAATTGTTTGCCCATATATTGATAAACGAAGATAAAATGAGTATTAGAAACAGTGCTTTTTTCATTTTTTTGCTAATTTTTTTGTTGCTGCAAAGATAAGTATTTTGTAGTATACAATTCAAATATAATTTGCAAATAATCATTAAGATATAATTTTTATGTAGTATTGTTTAACGTATAAAAATTTTGTGTTTTTTCAAAGTAAAAATAGTGGTTGATATTTTTTTAGTTAAACTTTACACACTTGATTTTATTTAAGAAAATTTATTATTATTTTTGCAATCAAATTTTATAGATATGACTGATTTTATTGAAATTGAAAAAGAAGAAAAAAAATCACTCAACTTCATCGAAGCTAAGGTGGTAGAAGATTTGCAAAATGGTAAGAATGATGGACGTGTTCAGACACGATTTCCACCAGAACCAAACGGATATCTTCATATTGGTCATGCTAAAGCCATTTGTATAGATTTTGGTATTGCTAAAAAATACAATGGCGTTTGTAATCTCCGTTTTGACGACACCAATCCTACAAAAGAAGATTTGGAATATGTAGATGCTATTAAGGAAGACATTCAATGGCTCGGATATCAATGGGCTAATGAGTACTATGCGTCAGACTATTTCCAACAACTTTGGGATTTTGCAGTTCGCCTCATTAAAGAAGGCAAAGCATATATCGACGAGCAGACATCAGATGAGATCGCTGCTCAAAAAGGAACACCGACAGTTCCTGGTACCGACAGCCCATATCGTAACCGTCCTGTAGAAGAGTCATTGGATCTATTTTACAAGATGAACAGCGGTGATATAGAAGAAGGAAAGATGGTTCTCCGCGCTAAAATAGACATGGCGAATTCAAATATGCACTTCCGTGATCCTATTATCTATCGTGTGGTGAAGACTCCACATCATCGTACAGGCAATACATGGAATGCATATCCTATGTATGACTTCGCTCATGGAGAAAGCGATTACTTCGAAGGCGTGACACACTCTTTGTGTACACTCGAATTCGTCGTACACCGTCCATTATACGATTATTTCATCGATGAATTGAAAGAACAAAAAGACCTTGATGACCATCGTCCACGCCAATACGAATTCAATAAGCTGAATTTCAATTATACCTTGTTGAGCAAACGTAACCTTCTCATCCTTGTTAAGGAAGGTCTTGTCAATGGCTGGGATGACCCTCGAATGCCTACTATCTGTGGTTTCCGCCGCCGTGGCTACACTCCTGAATCAATTCATAAGCTTATTGATAAGATCGGTTATACAACTTATGAGGCTATCAACGACTTCGCACTTATGGAAAGCGCAATTCGTGAAGACCTTAATGCTCGTGCAACTCGCGTGTCTGCAGTTATTAATCCTGTTAAACTTGTCATCACCAATTATCCAGAAGGACAGTCAGAGGAAATGGAAGCAGTCAACAACCCTGAAGATGAAAACTCAGGAGTACATAACATCACTTTCAGCCGCGAATTGTGGATTGAACGTGAGGACTTCATGGAAGATGCTCCTAAGAAATATTTCCGCATGACTCCAGGTAATGAGGTGCGCTTGAAGAATGCTTACATCGTTAAATGTACAGGTTGTAAGAAAGACGATGACGGAAATATCGTTGAGGTATATGCAGAATACGATCCTGAAACAAAGAGCGGTATGGCAGGTGCAAACCGTAAGGTTAAAGGCACTTTGCACTGGGTAAGCTGCAATCATTGCATTAAAGCAGAAGTCAGATTGTACGACAGATTGTGGAAAGAGGCTAACCCTCGCGAAGCAATCGCTACTATCCAGGAAGAACAACAATGCTCGGCTCTCGAAGCAATGAAACAAGTAATCAATCCTAACTCATTGGAAATAAGAACAGAATGCTACGTTGAACAATATCTTGCCGATGCTAAGCCTCTCGATCACTTCCAATTCCAAAGAATAGGCTACTTCACTGCAGATAAGGAAAGCACAGCAGAACACCTTGTGTTCAACAGAACAGTGACACTTAAAGATACATTCCAACTTCCACAGAAATAATCTGTTCGAATAGGAAAAAAAGCGTATCTTTGCAGATATTCTAGAACTCTGAACTAAGAACAGTTCTGCGTTCAGAGTTCTAAAAGCCATTTTAGCTCAGTTGGTAGAGCAACGCATTCGTAATGCGTAGGTCGACGGTTCGAGTCCGTCATGTGGCTCAAATAAAAGACTATAAGACTATGAGTCAATAAGTCTATAAGTAAACTCATTAGCTTATAGAATGTTGACTCTTTTTATTACTAATAAAAAACTTAAAGAATGAACTATATAAACAAAGCTTCCATGGAAAATACGAAAATGGCAGAACTCGTCATTTCAAATCCAAAACTGATGCTTACTCTGTCACGATTCGGTATGGAATTAGGCTTCGGCGATCATAGCGTTAAAGAAGTATGCGAAAAGGCTAACGTCAATTCGTCTTTCTTCCTGATGATATGTAACATATATTCCAATCCCGATTACATTCCTACATCCGACGACCTTAATACTGTTGATATAGAGGCTGTACTGTCTTATTTGTCAGAGTCTCACAAATATTATGTAGAGGAAAGAATCCCTCATATAGAACATCATCTTAAAAGAATCATAGAAGCTTGTCCGGAACGCTTTGGAAAAACATTGAAACGATTCTTTGAAGAATATAAGAAAGAAGTAGCTCATCATTTTAAATATGAGGAAGAAACAGTATTTCCATATATCAATGCATTGTGTGATAATCATGTAGAGAAAGTGTTTTCAATCAATGAGTTCAAGTCGAATCATAGCAATATAGAAGATAAACTCGACGATTTGATGAATATACTCATTAAATATCTGCCTGCAGAAATATTCCCTAAAGAAAGGATTGAGATTTCACTTGATATTATGGATCTGTCGTCAGATCTGAACTGTCATACTCTCGTAGAAGAACGTGTGCTTGTACCATTCGTGGAACTGATGGAAGGTAAATGCTATGAAAATAAATAAGATAGTAATAGCAGAACCTTCTCCTATACTGGTGGCAGGTCTGATAAGATTCTTAGAGGATCTGAATCAGATTCAGGTTGTCTCTGTAGTGGATAATATCGATGACTTGAACGACAAGATAATAATCCATAATCCGGATATCCTGATTGTCAATCCGATAATACTTGGCTACACTAACAATAAAGCCTTTAAGCAAATCAGTCAGATTTCTTCCGAATGTATATGTATTGCTTTTGTGACTACTTTTGTTGATAAGAGTTTCTTGAAATGTTTTAAGGAGATAATAGAACTGAGCGATAATAAGCAGAAAGTCAACAATAAGATTTTCAATCTCATCAATAATGACGATGCTTCTTCTCAGAATGAGAGTGTGGATTTGTCTAATCGTGAGACTGATGTTTTGGTATGTGTCGCTAAAGGCATGACGAACAAGGATATTTCAGATATGCTGAATATCTCGGTTCATACTGTCGTCACTCACCGTAAGAATATAGTGAAAAAGACCGGAATCAAGTCTGTTTCGGGTCTTACTGTTTATGCTTTGCTTAATAATCTCGTGGAAGAATCGGAAATTTACGAATGATTATAATAATGTGACTGCCACTACTGTCATGGCGAATATTATCGCCTCGAGTGACGCTTGTCCCAATAATGCGTTCAGTTGTTTGCCTTTATATTTATTCAGTTTGATATAGACGCTTAAAGAATAAGCGAGCATTGGTATTATGGCGAATGTCCATGTGGCAGGAGCGCATATATCTTTCATGAAATAAAAACCCAATCCGCAAGCGATGACAGGATTAAGGAGAAATACAGTCTTCATGAACCTGCTTCCGAACAATCCTACTGTAGTCTTTTTGTTATGTATGATGTCTTCTTTTTCGTCACGTATGTTGTTCACGATGAGCAGTTCATCAACAACGAGGCCCATTGCGATGCCTGCTGTTATTATCTCCCAGCTAATTTCTTTTGTTAAGATGAAATAAGTGAATGTGATTGGAACTATTCCGAAGAATAATATGACTGCCACGTCACCCAAAGCGTGGTATGACAAAGGATAAGGACCCATTGAATAGCAGAATGCCACTGCCATTATCAATAATCCGAAAGGAAGCAAGATCCATCCTCCCCAATATAAAAGACTCAATCCAACTAAGAAACATACTGATGCAGCGATGATTATGGCTTTGAGCATCGTCTTTGCTGTTATCTCGCCACTTACCAGTTTCCTCTCAGGACCGAGGCTATTTTCATTGTCGCTGCCAGTCTTGAAGTCGGCGTAGTCGTTGGCGAGGTTAGAGACAATCTGTGCCAGAACCGCGAACAATAGGCAAAGAGCAGCAGGCAACCATTGATTCTCGTCCTTTACAAAAGACAAAGCTATCGCCATGATAACAGATGCCATCGACACAGGTAAAGTCCTTGGTCTAATGATTGATCCCCATTTCTTAATATTCTTTAACATATTTGGTGAGTTTTAGTCTTTGGGTTTGGTGCCTGAGCTTGTCGAAGGCATGAGTTCGGCACTTCGACAGGCTCAGTGACCGATTAAAGTGTATTTTTAAAGTAATTATGAATTAAACAACTCCTTCATAAATTCTGCAGAGTCCGAATGTCAGCGCTTTCTGTTTGACGTTTTTGTAACCGCATTCTTCCATCATCTTCATGAATTCTTTTGGTTTAGGGAAGTTCATGACAGACAGGGGTAGATATGTATACGCTTTGCTGTCGCCTGATATTTTCTTGCCGATGAAAGGAAGGATGTGTAGGAAATACAGTTTATATAATGAAAGCAAGATTTTGTTTTGAGGGACGGAAAGTTCTAATATAAGAAGGTGTCCGTTGTCTTTCAAGACGCGTCTTAGTTCGTTCAGTCCTTTTTTCTTGTCCTCGAAATTTCTTATGCCGAAGGCGATGAAGGCAGAGTTGAAGGTGTTGTCGTTGAAGCTGAGGTTTTCGCAGTCGTCTACTTTAAGGCTTATGTTGTTATGGTTTAAAGATGCTATTTTCTCTTCGCCTACTTTTATCATGCCTTCGGATATGTCGACGCCTGTCACGAAAGGAACGCCCGCTTTTGCCAAGGCGATGCTAGAATCCGCAGTGCCGCAAGCCACGTCAAGAACGTGAGCGCTTTTGAGATTCTGAGATTCTGAATTTCTTAGATTTTTACAAATGCGTCTCACCGCTTTCTTTCTCCAAATCTTGTCGATGTTAAGAGAAAGGATATGATTGAGTTTGTCGTAAGTAGGAGCGATATTGTTGAACATCGCTCTCACGAAATTTTTATCGGCCATTTTTTTAATAACTCTGAACTTTGAACTCTGAACTTTGAACCTTAAACCTTAACCTAATTGATTCTTCGTTGAAAGCAATCCGCAAGCAGCATCGATGTCTTGTCCGCGTGATGCTCTGATTGTTGCGATGATGCCTTTGTCGTTGAGTCTGTCGCGGAAACGTTCCATATCGTCCATTGTCGGACTTTGGAGGTTGACGCCAGGGATGTTATGGAATCTGATGAGGTTGACTTTGCAACGGAGACTGCCGAGTTGTCTTGCGAGTTCTTTGATATGGTCGGAGGTGTCGTTAAGACCTTTGAAGACGATATATTCGAAGAACACGCGGCGTTGGCCGCTCCAGTCGTGCTGACGTATTGCGTGGATCACTTCGCGGATTGGATATGCCTTTTCCACAGGCATGATCTTCATTCTCTCATCGTGGAAAGGAGAGTGGAGGCTGACAGCGAGGTTGCATTTTGACTCTTCGAGGAAGCGTTTCATATATGGTATGACGCCCACTGTTGAGACAGTGATACGTGTTGGACTCATGGCGAGACCCCAGTCGGAAGTCATCACGTTGAGCGTACGCATGAGGTTGTCGTAGTTGTTCATTGGTTCTCCCATTCCCATAAATACGTAGTTGGTGAGTTTTTCATATTCTGGGAGGTTGAGTATCTGGTTCAGGATATCGCTAGCAGGAAGGTTCTCTTGGAAACCCTGTTTGCCTGTCTGGCAGAAGAGGCAGTTCATCTTGCAGCCGACTTGTGATGAAACGCACAATGTTGCACGTTCTTTATCAGGAATATAAGCTGATTCTACGAAATTGTCTGCGCCAGGGAAGAGATATTTCTTTGTACCGTCTTTAGATTCTTGTACAGCTTCGAAGTTACGATAGCCAGTTGTGTAGTTCTCTGAAAGAAGCTGA
>JAFZDU010000080.1 GCA_017561025.1 Bacteroidales bacterium
GCACACCAATGCTTTGGACGAAGCTATCGCTCTTCCTACAGACTTCTCAGCACGTATCGCTCGTAACACTCAAATCTACATCCAAGAAGAAACTAACGTATGTAGAGTAGTTGACCCATGGGCAGGTTCATATTACATTGAATCATTGACAAAAGAAATCGCCGACAGAGCTTGGGAACATATCATGGAAATCGAGGCTATGGGCGGTATGGCAAAAGCTATCGAGACAGGTCTTCCAAAGATGCGTATCGAAGAAGCAGCAGCTCGCAAACAAGCTCGTATCGACGCTGGCAGCGAAATCATCGTTGGTATCAACAAGTTCCGTCTCGAACATGAAGACGCTATCGAAACTCTCGAAGTCGACAACACTGCAGTTCGCGACTCACAAATCAAACGTCTCAACGAACTCCGCGCTAAACGTAACCAAGCTGACGTCGACCGTTGCTTAGCAGCTATCACTAAAGCAGCTGAAACAGGCGAAGGCAACTTGTTAGAATTAGCCGTTGAAGCAGCTAAATGCCGCGCAACATTAGGCGAAATCTCTATGGCTTGCGAAAAAGTAGCAGGACGTTATAAAGCAGTTATTCGTACAATCTCAGGAGTTTATTCTATGGAAACAAAAGGTGATGCTAAGTTCGCTGAAGCAGTCGCTAAAGCTGACGAATTCGCTAAGATCGAAGGACGCCGTCCTCGTATCATGATTGCTAAGATGGGTCAAGACGGTCACGACCGCGGAGCTAAAGTCGTAGCAACAGGTTACGCTGACATAGGTTTCGACGTCGATATGGGACCATTGTTCCAAACACCAGCAGAATCAGCACGTCAAGCAGTTGAAAACGACGTTCACATCCTCGGCGTTTCAAGTTTGGCAGCAGGTCACAAGACTCTCGTTCCTCAAGTTATCGAAGAACTTGAAAAATTAGGTCGCCCTGACATCATGGTAGTCGTTGGTGGCGTTATCCCTCCACAAGATTATCAATTCTTATACGACGCTGGCGCAGCAGCTATCTTCGGACCAGGCTCAGTCATCAGCGAATCAGCAATAAAGATGTTAGATTTACTTTTAGCAGCAGCTAAATAAAAATAACACTATATAAATATAAATGCCGCCTATATGAATTTATGGGTGGCATTTTTTTATTATTTACAAAGCAAAACAACAACTTACATCACTCAATATTATTTAATTATTTATCAATATATATATCATTAATATTTTTTTTAAATAAATCATTTGTATTTTCCAAAAAAACATTATCTTTGCGGCCCGCTTTTTACGAAACATACTCTTTATAAACAGGTGATTATTAGTGTTTAGATTTTATTTTGTCAATTTATTCAAAAAAATTGATAAAATATATTTTTTTGCACCATATAAACAATAAAAACGAAGGTATATCATAAGTATTTGAATATTGTCCATATTCTTAGCGGTATATTTATATAACATAAAACATAAAAAAATGAAAAAGACTTATTTTGGAATCCCACTTAACTGTGAGAATGAGCTTGATGCTTTTAACCTTGCTGCCAGATTATTCTTATGTCCACGTATCAGCGCACAACATGTTGCTGCCTATCTTAACATGTTGTCAAACAACGGTATCTCCATAGAAAAGATGCTGGAAAAAACCAATCATGTCATACCCGACTTCAGAGCATCTTTGGGAAACGGAGAAGACGTATCCTCAATCATTAACAACAAACTGAAAGAGTGGACCAATATCTTCGCTGCTCCTGACAAAGAGGACTTCGAATTTCTCGAGACCAATTTCGGCATTTCAGAAAAACACCTCTTTACAAATAACACAAAGGTGCCAAGGACATTAAGACCTAAAGACATAAACAGCCCACGACTAATGGCAGATTATGTCAAACAATACATCAAAGGTCAAGACGACGTTATAGAAAAACTTGCTGTGACTTTTTACCATCACCTCGATAGCCTGAACAAAGGTTACACCAGCTACATAAAGTCGCCTGCAATACTCATCGGTCCAACTGGATGCGGTAAAAGTGAAATGCTGAGACATTTTTCCAATGCATGCCGCTGCCCTATCATAAGAATCAACACCAGTGAAATAACACCCACAGGATGGAGAGGCTTGAATTTGACAGATATCCTAAGAAAAGAAATCGAGATATACGACGACCCCAACAAACTGAAATATGCCATTCTGGTCTTTCATGAATTTGACAAAATAACACACTATGGAACTCGTGTAAATAAGAGTGATGGAAATGCCAGCGATTTAGATATGATTCGCGACATTATGAGGCTGTTTGAAAAAGACCATCCATTAACCATTGAAACAGGAAAGAGTTTTTCTACTACATGCTGCGAACTGCCAACCGACAACTTTCTCATCATCTTCGACGGTGCGTTCTATGGCATTGAAGAAATAGTAAAAAAACGTTTAAATATCAATAAGACCATCGGATTCTCTTCTAAAGCCAATGACAACAACATCAATTATCAGAAAATGGTGACAGAAGAAGATCTTATTGAATGGGGCTATCCTCCTGAATTACTAGGAAGAATAGGCGAGGTTCTTGCGCTGAATCCTTTGTCGTCTGAGACGATTTTCGAAATAATGAAGACTACTAAAGACAACATCCTCAATTATCATATCGAATACTGCTCTAATAACAATATCGACCTTAGCTTCTCGGATGACGCCCTGCAATATGTCGCCGACAAGGCTTATAGTTCAGGACTAGGATTCCGTAATGTGAAGACCATTTTATCTAAAGCACTAAACAATTTATATTACGAATTATCAGAAAATCAGACTTCCAACAACAGAAGATCTATAGAAATAGATAAAGAATATTTTAAAAAATCAATAGGCTGAAACATAAAACCATAAGACATGAACATAAATATTTTCTTGGACCAACTTGAATTCGAAAACCTCACCGCTCCCAAATCTTCCATGGAGGCGGACGACATCAGTGTAAGCATCGAATCAAATCATATAAAAAAAAGAAATAGAACGTCTATATACATCGTTGAAATATATGTATATGTAAAGGCAAAATATAAAAATGAAGAAATCTACACAATATCTTGCAATTATAGTGCGAACGTAAACTTTGAAGGCAAAACTCCAAATGAGGATGATCTTAATCAGATACTTGAGGATGATGTCCCTCGCAAACTATACAAACATGCACAAGCTTTGGTATGGACACTGTCATCAGAATCCGGATTTCCCCCAATTATGCTGAAAAACTATGACGAAGCAAAGCAGACAGCAGATGATAAAGATGAAGCGAAGGACGACAAAAAAGAGTCCATCGCTTCAGAGACTCAATGTCACGAACCCTACAACAGTTTCGGTATAAGCCAAGAGCTAGAACAGATCAATGATTTCTTGAATTACACACAGACCTCCAACTTCTTTGATGCTCTGAAATCAATTGAAAATATTGATTTAAGCTCTTTCGAGCATTTGACAATTTACAGATATTTGAAACTATTCAGACCTATTGAATACCATCACCCTAACTTTAAAAAATGCAATGAGAGTTTTTGGATGATTTTGCCACAATTATTGTTCGCGGCAGGAAAAAAAGTAGAAGTCGTTACAGGCAAAAGCAAATTCCCTGAAATAGAGTTTGATTCTGAAGACATATTCAGTTATTCTAAAAACAAAAGACGCACTATTTCCAGCCTGAGATTACTCGAACTGAAAACCTTGATATCTCATCTGGAAACTAAAATACAGGAAGAAATACCATACGAAATAATGAATATGGATATTTACAATGATTACGCCGACAAGCTCAGCAAGCACAAATCCATTTCAAAAGAAGATCTGCTCCGCATTTTAAATGTCAACGAAGATAGTACAGACGCAAATATTACATGCTTTATCAACAAATCATTTGAACGTATCGCATACTACGAACTACAAACGCTTCCATATTGCAAGCTATAATCTCTAGGGCGCCAAAGGGTAGCCAAAAACAACAACATCCCTGCTTTTATAGGAATACAAAATAAAAAGGCACTTTTTTCAAGTGCCTCATTTTGTGTCTTTTAGCGATTTTGCTTTCTCTTATTTTTGCCCCTAGTATCGGGTAGGGGATTCGAACCCCTGTTTCGACAGTGAGAGTGTCGTTACCTGACCGACTAGTAGAACCCGACATTATTTTTTGCGCTGCAAAGATAATTATTTTTCTTTTTTTGGAATCATAATACTTAATATTTTTTTAGAAAAAAATCGAGCATCTTGGCTAATTACTTATCTTTGCATCAAATGAATTGGTTTAACACTATAATAGAAGACGGCAAGACGAAAGTCTTTGATCCTGTAAGAAAAATCTACTGTACCCTTACTCCAGAAGAAAAAGTAAGGCAGATGACTTTGTATTACCTGGTAGAGAAGAAAAACATTCCTGCAGGACTCATTGCGGTAGAATATTCCATCAAGGTCAACAATTTACCCAAACGCTGCGACATAGTGATATTCAATAGACAAGCGAAGCCAATAATGATAGTCGAGTGCAAAGCTGAGACTGTGAGCATAACAGAAAAAGTCCTTGATCAGGCAATAAGATATTACTCCGGACTTAATGTCAATTACCTTTTACTTACAAACGGCAAGACGATGTACTGCTATCACATCGACATTGAAAACAACAAGATAGAAGCTCTAAGGGAGATTCCAGAGCTTTTAGGCTAAAGACGAATTACAAAAGGCTAAGGGATAATTGGGTCTTCAGAAAATAATCAGGAATGCTATCATAAGATGTATAAGCAATAATGCTGGAAGTCCTAAAAAGAATTTCGCATGTTTTGTCTTATGCCTGAAAAGATACATAGCAGCAAGCCCGCCTGCCGCACCGCCTAATGCCGACAATAATATCAGCGAAGACTCCTGCACTCTATTACGCTTTTGCTGAGCCAGACGTTTGTCAATCCCAAAAGTTATAAGAGTAACTATGTTTATCAGGAAGAAATAAACTATTAAAAATCTTAACATATTCTAAGTCTTTGCTATTATGTTAAAGAAATGGCTAAGGGCCAAAGAATAAACTTCAGTCCTTAGCCATTAGCCATTTGTCATTATCAGAATGATAATATTGTTTCTTTGATGATTTCTATTGCTGCGCGCAATTCTTCTTCAGTTATTACTAAAGGTGGGGCGAAGCGGATGATATGTTGGTGAGTTGGTTTAGCCAAAACGCCGTTTTCTTTCATCTTCATACATACGTCCCATGCTTCTTTACCGTCTTTAGGTTTGATGATTACCGCATTGAGGAGACCCTTGCCTCGTACCAATTCAATCATAGGGCTGTCTATCTTCATCATTTCTTCACGGAAAATCTTGCCGAGATATTCTGCTCTTTCCATGAGATTCTCATCTTTAACGACTTGAAGAGCTGCCATACTTACCTTGGCGGCGATAGGGTTGCCACCGAATGTTGAACCATGTTCACCTGGCTTGATATTCATCATGATATAGTCATCAGCCAAAACTGCTGACACAGGAACAACACCGCCGCTCAATGCCTTACCTAAGATAAGGATGTCAGGACGAACGTTTTCATGGTCACATGCCAACATCTTGCCTGTACGAGCAATACCGCTTTGTACTTCGTCGGCCATGAACAAGACATTGTATTTCTTACAAATGTCGTAACATTTTTTAAGATATCCTTCATCTGGAACATAAACGCCGGCCTCGCCTTGAATTGGTTCTAACAAGAAACCTGCGATTTTATGTCCGTGTTCTGCCAATACTGCTTCCAATGCGTCAGGGTCATTATATGGGATACGGATGAAACCAGGAGTGAGCGGACCATAATTTGCGTATGAATCAGGGTCGTTAGACATTGTGATGATAGTGATTGTACGTCCGTGGAAGTTACCCTCACAGCATACTATTGTAACTTCATCATTAGGAATGCCTTTGCATACTGTTCCCCAACGGCGAGCCAATTTCAAAGCTGTTTCATCAGCTTCAGCGCCAGTGTTCATAGGAAGGACCTTATCGTAGCCGAAATATTCTGTGATATATTTTTCCCAAACACCTAGGCTATCGTTATAGAAAGCACGTGAGCTCAAAGTGAGGTTCTGTGCCTGGTCGCATAATGCTTTTATAATTGCAGGATGACAATGTCCTTGGTTTACTGCTGAATAAGCGGACAAAAAGTCGTAGTATTCTTTTCCTTCAACGTCCCATACCTTGGCACCTTTGCCTTTAGCCAGAACGACAGGAAGTGGATGGTAGTTGTGAGCACCGTATTTAGCCTCTAACTCCATTGCTAGTTGTGAAGTCATTTTTTCCATGTTATGTGTTTTAGTTATTAATTATTTAATAGTTTGAAATTATCATTCAAAAGATACTGACAAAGATATATTTTTTTTTATTTAAACACAAGATTTTTGATTTATCTTTGTAGCAAAAGAAAAAATTATGATTAAATCAATGACAGGCTACGGTAAGGCCGAACAGATATATAAGACAAAAAGAATTGTTGTAGAAGTCAAGACACTGAACTCTAAACAATTAGACTTGTCATTAAAATTACCACAGGAGCTTCGTCCTCAGGAATTGGACTATCGTAATGAAGTAGCCAATATCTTACAAAGAGGCAAAATAGATGTCTCAATAAACGTGACTGACACCAATGTGGAACAAAATACTCACATCGAAAAGGAAGTCATCGCTTCATACCTCAAACAAATCAAGGAAATTTCTGAAGAATATAACATCCCTGCTTCTGCCGATATGGCGATGCTCTTATTCAAGATGCCGGGAATATTCGTCACTCCAGAACAAGAATATGACGAGACATTTATAGAAAAGGTAAAAGAGACCTTGCTTGAAGCTTTAAAAATAACAGATGAATTCAGAAGACAAGAAGGCGAAGTCCTGAAAACAGATCTCTTGAAGAGAAAGAATCTAATACTAGAATATCTTGGAGAGGTAGATCCTTTTGAGACAGGCCGTCACGAGAATATCAAGAACAAACTCATCAAGAATCTGACCGAGTTGACTCAGTCTGGCAAATATGACGAAAACCGTTTTGAGCAAGAGCTCATCTTCTATCTCGAAAAGCTCGATATCACAGAAGAAAAGGTACGTCTTGCAAAACACTGTTCCTATTTCGACGAGACCATCGATGAAGAAGGCGCAGGAAAGAAACTCGGATTCATCTCTCAGGAAATGGGACGTGAAATCAACACTCTTGGCTCTAAGGCCAATGATGCCGACATACAACGTCTCGTCGTTAAAATGAAAGACGAACTCGAAAAGATAAAAGAGCAACTCTTCAATATTTTATAATATGATAAAATCTAAAATCGGTCTATTCTTCGGTTCGTTCAATCCTGTACACAACGGGCACCTCATGCTCGCGAACTATATCGTGGAATATACCGATTTAGATTCTGTCTGGTTCGTTGTCAGTCCTCAAAACCCATTCAAAGACAAGAAGTCATTGCTTGAAGACCATCATCGACGCGACATGCTGGAGATGGCCGTGCAAAACGACGAGCGTTTTGAGGTATGCGACATCGAATTCTATATGCCAAAACCATCGTATACAATAGACACACTCGTACGTCTCTCCGAACGTTATCCCAACACAGAGTTCTACCTAATATGCGGAATGGACAACCTGGTCAGTTTCAAGAAATGGAAAAACTACCAGGTAATACTCGACAACTACCATCTCATGGTATATCCAAGAAAAAACTACGATGGAGGAGAACTCTTAAATCATAAATCGGTATGTGTGATAGATGCTCCTGAGATAGAAATATCATCTACATTCATAAGAAAAGCCGTATCTGAAAACAAAGACGTAAGATACTTCATGCCAGAAAAGTCATATAAATATATGACAGACATGAATTTCTACAAATAACAATATTTCTTATTATCTAAAACTTTATCTATATAATGTTGTTTTGTGTTAAAAATCATTAACATGAAAACAACGAAGACACTCGACGCCCTTATGTCGCTCACCGACGAGCCCGACGAACACCTTTTTATTAATATAGCAGAAGCCATAGTATCATATGGGGAACAGGCCATGCCTTCGTTGCAGGAAAAGCTGGAACACACTCACGACATCATATTACAGCATCGTCTAGAGTCAATGATAGATAGCATAGAACGCAACTGCCTAAGCCAAAAACTGAAGATGTGGCGAGACAAACAAGTACACGACCTCATGGAACCATGCTTCATATTGGCAAAAGATCGTTTCCCCAATGCCGACTGGTCCTTGCTCGGTATCAAGATTATGATGCTAATAGAACAGGCAGAAGGAGAGATGAATCAAGAGCTCACGCCATTAGACCAGGTCAAGACTCTCAATCATATCATTTACGACGTCAACAAGTTCAGAGGAGAGGCTTACACAATCAACAAGACGGATTATTATTTCATCAACACTCTATTAGAGACTCACATCGGCAACCCTCTCTCACTAGGCCTTCTATACTGCATAGTAGCGCAACGACTTGAAATCCCGATCTACGGCATTGACCTGCCTAATCATTTCATACTGGCATTTTGCAAGAAGACCGAACATTTTCCTCAACTTGAAGATGTGCTTTTCTATATCAACCCATTCAACAGAGGCAGCGTGCTCATGAAAAAAGACATTCGCAACTACCTATATGAACTTGACATACGTCCAGAACTAAGACACTTTGAGCCATCAAACAATATTCTAGTTATAAAAAAACTGCTTAACGCCTTGAGGAACCTAGAAGGTTGACAAGTTTTAGACGGCCTCCTACAGGTTTTATTGTCCCACATGATTTTGTAGGGACGCATCGAATGCGTCCAAGTGCGGCGTCGAATGCTTTCAAAAGCTATAAGGACACATTCGATGTGTCCCTACAGATTTTTTGTCCCGCATGATTTTGTAAGGCCGCATTGAATGCGTCCAAGTGCAGCGTCGAATGCTTTCAAAAGCTATAAGGACACATTCGATGTGTCCCTACAGGTTTTATTGTCCCGCATGATTTTGTAGGGCCGCATCGAATGCGTTCAAAATAAAGAGGCCGTTTAACAAAAAAAAGTGAAGTGAGCCCCAAAGTTTTTTGTCCAAACTTTGTGGCTCACTTCACTTGTTAGACAGCCTCTTTTTTGAGTCTATGAGTCAATATGTCTACATATACTTGTTGTTTCGCAGTCTTATTCAAGACCTTCAAGGCATTTTTCGATATTTGTTTCGATACGTTTCAATATATCGTCTGAATCGTCGGCTTTTTCGAATTTATTGCCTGTAACTTTTTCGTAAAGCTCGATATAACGTTCTGAGATGCTGCTTACGATTTCAGGTGTCATTTCTGGGACTTGTTGTCCTTCTTGACCTTGGAATCCGTTAGCCATCAGCCATTCACGTACGAATTCTTTTGAAAGCTGTTTAACAGGAAGACCTTTTTCGAAGCATTCTTCATATTCGTCAGCGATGAAATAGCGTGATGAGTCAGGAGTATGGATTTCGTCCATGAGATAAATCTGGTCGCCTATCTTACCGAACTCGTATTTTGTGTCAACGAGGATAAGTCCGTGTTTAGCAGCGATTTCACTTCCGCGTTGGAACAATTTGTAAGTAATTTCTTCGATTTGTTTGTAATCTTCTTCGCTGATAAGACCTTGACGGATTATTTCTTCACGTGAGATGTCTTCGTCGTGACCTTCATCAGCTTTTGTTGTTGGAGTGATGATAGGTTTTTCGAAGCGTTGGTGTTCTTTCATTCCATCAGGAATTGCTACGCCGCAGATAGAGCGTTGTCCGCTTTTATAAGTACGCCATGAGCTACCTGTGAGATATCCGCGGATAATCATTTCAACTGGGAATGGCTTGCAGAGGTGACCTACAGTTACCATTGGGTCTGGAGTAGCTATCTTCCAATTAGGGACGATGTCTTTTGTTTCGTCTAAGAACAATGTAGCTATTTGGTTCAACACCTGTCCTTTGTATGGGATACCTTCAGGAAGAATTACGTCAAATGCAGAGATACGGTCGCTAGCAACCATAACGAGATATTTATTATCAATAAAATATACGTCACGAACTTTACCGTGATATACTTTAGTCTGACCTTTAAAATTAAAATCTGTTCTTGTTAAAGCTTTCATATTAAATTTATTATTAGATATTATTTGTATAGTTTTCAATCGTTTCTTTCTTTGTTTTCTGCCTTATCATCCGCCTCTTCATTATCGTTATAGTATTTTTTATATGCATTGACGATATCTGTCACCAGCTTATGTCTGACGACGTCTTTTTCATTGAGGAAAATGAATTCTATTCCATTAACGTCTTTCAGGACTTCTGTTGCCTGTGGCAGACCTGAAGGCTGATTTTTAGGCAGGTCTATTTGAGTTATGTCTCCAGTGATGACGAATTTAGCGGAGCGTCCCATTCTAGTCAGGAACATCTTGAGTTGAGAGCGTGTTGCGTTCTGAGCCTCATCCAATATCACGAAGGCATGGTCGAGAGTACGTCCGCGCATGAAGGCGAGCGGAGCTATTTCGATGGTACCGTCGGCCATAAAAGCCTCGAGCTTTGCCTGAGGCAACATATCGCGCAAGGCATCATAGAGAGGCTGCAAGTAAGGATCCAGTTTCTCTTTCAAGTCGCCAGGCAAGAAACCAAGGTTCTCCCCTGCCTCTACAGCAGGACGTGTCAAGATGATACGTCTGACTTCCTTGCTTTTAAGAGCTCTTACCGCCAAAGCTACAGCAGTATAAGTCTTGCCTGTTCCAGCAGGACCGATGGCGAAAATCATATCTTTTTCTTCGGAAGCCTTGACCATCAGCTTCTGATTCGCTGTCATAGCCTTGATCTGAAGTCCGTTACGACCATAAACCAAGACATCGCTGTCATTAATATTTTTTATGAAATCAGATTCACCAGCACAAAGCATAATGTCTTCTATGACCTTAGCGCTGATATTACCGTAACGTTCTAGATGTAAAATCAATAAATTGAGACGATTGATGAAATATTCCACCTCATCATCATTGCCAATAATCTTGATATAATCGCCGCGAGCAATAATCTTTATCTTTGGAAATAAAGACTTTATCATTGTAAGATGTTGATCGTTAGCACCATACAAATCACTTGGATTGACATTTTCTACATGAACAATTTGTTCTGACATTATATAGTATAGTTGTTTTAAAAATATTTACAAATATAGTAGTAAAGAGAATAAGAATTATAAAAATGTTGATAAAAATTTTAATTTCAGCTTTTATGGCTTTTTTTTTAAACGTATCTTTGCAATTCATCTGTCGAGATTTGTATTTAACAATCAATCATTATGGCAATCATAACATTAACAAGCGACTGGGGTCTCTCTGGCTACTACGTTCCTTCTGTAAAAGGAGCGATATATTCTGCATTGCCAAATGCCAATATCGTCGACATCTCACATGAGATTGAACCTTTTGACATCCGCTCGGCAGCTTTCATAATCAAGAATTGCTACAACAATTTCCCTAAAGGCACAATCCATATAATAGCCGTCGACACTGAGGAATCTTCCACCAATCCGCATATCGTCGTCAAATATGACGACCATTATTTCATTGGAACAGACAACTCCATATTCTCACTCATCATAGGCCAGAACGACTACGAAGCCGTAACTATCGAAGTGGTGCAAGATACCGACTTCTTCACTTTCAGTACAAGAGACCGCTTCGTTAAAGTAGCAGTGATGATTCACAACGGAGTTTCTCTGTCAGACATAGGCGGACCTTATGACATCAAGGAAAGGATAGAAATCAAGCCTTCATACACATCAAATGAAATCCATGGATTGGTCAACTACATTGACAATTACGAAAATCTTATCACCAATATACCAAAGTCACTCTTCGACAAAGTCAGAGGCGGACGCAATTTCACCATCAAAATATGCAGCGGAATATACAAGATCAATGAAATCAGAAACGCATATCAGGAGAAAGATGTACAGATTGCCGACCTCATCGCTCTGTTCGGCACTCACGGTTTCCTTGAGATAGCCATGAACCGCGGTAAAGCATCCTCATTGCTCGGCATGGAACGCGACTCCGCCGTCGACATCTATTTCGAAGAAACAAAGACAAATACCGCAGCCAACACATTATTCTAATGTCATAACTGGCTATTTGTTAATATTTCTATGTAATATCATACGACAAAAACATCAAAATTCTTAATTAATGTTAAAAACGGAAAAAGCATTGTTTTTCGTTGTATATTTGCACAGAAGCACATGTAATAAGCATAGAAATTCAGAATAACAAAAACTCAGAAATATGAAAAAGGCTTTTATAATATTGACGATTTTAATTTCAATAATGGCAATATCTTGCCAAAGAAGCAAGACTTATAAAGACAAGCTACAAGTTCATCACGAACACCTGGAACCACAGCACCTCAATATTAAGAATTATTCCAAGGCTCTTTTCTCTATCGACACAGCCAATTTTGCAGAAGGACTTAAAGCAATGCAAGATGAATTCCCTATTTTTCTTGAAGGTGACCTTGACAACGTCAATGCAGTAAATTTCATAAAGGAATTTGCCACCGACACCTTCTGTGTCAGAGTCAATGATTTGGCAGAGAAAAGGTTTTCCGATATAAGCAACTTGTCGAAAGACATAAAGTCTGTCTACCAAAGATTCAGCTATTACTACCCTGAGATACGTGTTCCTTACGACACATATCTGTATATATCTGGCATAGATTATGAAATGCCTGCAGTGATGATTCAAGAAGGCGGCATTCTAGTCAGCCTTGATTTCTATCTCGGCAACGAAGACAAGATTTACGACTACATAGGAATGCCTCGTTACCGTTCAACAAGATGCCAACCATCATATATCACACGTGACATAGCAGAGTCTTTATATCATACATATGTTAATAAGAGACAATATCAAAAAGACGTTTTGACAGAAATGATAAAGGCTGGAAAACAACTTTATTTCATTGAAGCGCTCAATCCTTCATTGCCAGATTCCATACTTCTCGGCTACAGCGAGAAACAGATGAATTGGGCGGAACAATATGAAGGCGACGTATGGGCATCCATCATAGGTAACCAGATGCTATATGCCAAAGGAGCCGAGATATTCCGCAGTCTCTTCGGTGACGCTCCTTTCACACAGGCATTCTCCAATGAATCGCCGGCACGACTAGGAGAATATATCGGACTACAGATAATACGTTCTTATATGAACAACAATGATGTAAGCCTTCAAGAGATGCTTAACGACAACGACACACATCGAATATTCCAGGCTTCTCAATATAAACCTAGAAAAAGTTAAGCGCTTTTCATAACAATTGGCATTGCCTGTTGTAAACAAAAAATTAAACCTAAAAACCAAACATTATGTTAGTAAAAACCTTTGGAAGTGCCTTGAACGGCATTGAAGCTATTACTGTAACCATAGAGGTCAACATCGACAGAGGAGTACAGTTTTTCTTGGTAGGATTACCTGACAGCGCTGTGAAAGAAAGCCAGCAACGTATTGAAGCAGCACTGACCAACAACGATTTAAAATACCCAAAAAAGAAAGTCACCATCAATATGGCCCCGGCGGACATAAGAAAAGAAGGCTCGTCATACGATCTTCCCATCGCCATTGCCATATTAGCAGCATCGGAACAGATAAGCAGCGAGCTTCTTGACCAATATATCATCATGGGAGAATTGTCGTTAGACGGCAGCCTCAATCCTATCAGAGGCGTTCTGCCCATCGCAATACGTGCAATGCAAGATGGCTTCAAAGGTCTGATATTACCATCCGCCAACGCACAAGAAGCTGCCGTTGTTGAAGACATCGATGTTTATGGCGTCGACAACATAATGGACGTCATCTCATTTCTTAATGGCGCCTCTAACATAAAACCTATTGAAATATCAAGATACGACCAGAATATCGAAGACGTCTATGCCTTCGACTTCGCCGATGTCAAAGGACAGGAGAATATAAAAAGAGCGCTGGAGGTGTCGGCAGCTGGTTCACACAATGTGATTCTTATCGGCAGTCCAGGAAGCGGCAAGACTATGCTAGCCAAACGTCTTCCCACCATAATGCCTCCTATGACATTAAGAGAAGCACTGGAGACTACCAAGATACATTCTGTGGTTGGATTATTGGGTAATGGCTTGTCCTTGCTGAAGTCACGACCATTCAGAAGTCCGCATCATACCACGTCATACGTTGGACTTGTAGGAGGAGGCGCATATCCTCAACCCGGAGAGATTTCTCTGGCGCACAATGGCGTACTTTTTCTCGATGAGCTCCCGGAATTTAAACGCAACGTCCTTGAGGTGCTGCGTCAACCTATGGAAGACCGCGTCGTGACCATAGCACGAGCCAAACAGACTATAGAGTTTCCGGCAAGTTTCATGCTCGTGGCAGCAATGAACCCCTGCCCCTGCGGATATTACAACCACCCTACTCAAGAATGCACATGCCAGCCTGGCGCAGTGGAGAAATATCTTAACAGAATATCAGGACCTCTGCTCGACAGAATAGACCTGCATATAGAAGTAGTCCCAGTGCCTTTTGAGGAATTGTCCAAGAAAAGCCCTGGAGAGAAAAGCAGCATAGTGAGAGCCAGAGTGACACGTGCACGACAGAAACAGACCGAACGCTTCGCTGACATTCAAGGCATACACTCCAACTCTCAGATGAACTCCAAAATGATACAAAAATACTGCGCACTCAACGAAGAGTGTTCAAAACTGCTGAAAGGAGCCATGGACAGACTCAATCTGTCAGCACGTGCGTACGATAGGATATTAAAAGTGGCAAGAACAATAGCCGACCTCGATGATTCTGAAGACATCAAAGAAGAACATCTCGCCGAAGCCATACAATATAGGAGCCTCGACAGAGAGAACTGGGGAAAGTGAAAATAGAACTTTAAATTGCTAGAGTTTAACAATTGCTTGTCAACATTCATTTCTTTGCTTTGTTTTCTTATCAATAAAAACAAAAAGCTATGAAAAAGACTATCTTATTAATCGGATTAATCATCCTATCATTATCGGCAATCCTCACAAGCTGTGACGATGATGATGAAAACGTAATTTTAACCAACAATGTCATCACAATCGGTGATGCCATCTCTCCTATCACATCAGTAAATAGCAAGACTGAAAATGATGCCACATTCATTATCATCAATACTGATGCGATGGAATTGATATTCGAATTCGATGGAAAACAAAGCATCCCAACAGGAGACTTCAGACTCACTTTCGATGGAAAAAATACAGGTGTTCTAACAATGGTATGGTCCGGAATTGAATATGTCCTGATTGGAGACCTTAGCATTTCCAAATCCAATGGCGCTTATACACTGAATGCTAGCGGCAATGCCTTCTCCGACTATTACACCTTCGTGCCTTTTGGCATATACTACAACGGCAGCATCAATTAAAAACAAAAACCTCAGAATCTCAGAACCTCAAAAGAAATCTGAGACTCTGAGGTTTTGAATTTCTTCTATTCTATAATGAGTTTTTCAACTTTACCTGCAAGTTCAATAAAGTAAACTCCTTTATCTAAATCCTCTATGTTGATTATCGCATCACTAACATCTTCTACATAAACGCTTTTCACGCAGCGTCCTGTCATATCGAAGATATTGATATCACAGCTTCCACTTGCTGATGACTTGATATTGACGAACGATGTTGCAGGATTTGGATATAAGCCTAAACTCTCATCATTTACTTCAGCGATATTGTCAACAACCATCTTGTCTTCTATCTCAGCAATGAGTTCTTGAGCATCCATGATAGGCCATATATTATCAATAAGGATTCGTTTGTCTGGAGCTATAAGAACAAATGTTGAGAATATTATCACCCCATAATCCTCGCAGATCTCATGAGCATCGTCGCCTACAGATATTCTGTTAATGACAGGAAAATCGACTTCATATTCCATTCTCCAGTTAGCAATGCTGAGGCTGTCGTCAGAAGGAGCTACACCAACGAAATAAACATCACCTTGGTTGTCACCGAAATGATGATATGCCTGCGCAATATTAGGATCGAAATAAGGTGAAGTCTCAGCATCTGAGAAAAAGAAATACATAACCACGTTCTGTCCTCTTTCAAGGATTTCAAACAAATGAACGTTTGTACCATAATCATCTATTGACTGAAAATCGACAGCTTCTGTCAATGAAGTCTGAGCTTTGACATTAAAACTGAAAAGCAAAGCGAAAACAAAAAGTAAAACTCTCTTCATAACTTTATCTTTATTTGATTAAACATTTAAAGAAATTCAGAACCTCAGAACCTCAAAAAAACTCTGAGGTTCTGAGGTTTTGAATTTCTTCTATTCTATAATAAGTTTCTCAACTTTACCATTAACATTAACGAAATAGATTCCTTTATTCAAGTCTTCAACGTTGATTGTCGCGTTGTCCACAGCGCTAACTTCTTTCACACAACGACCTGTCATATCGAAGATTCTTATTTCTGCGCTGCCTTTCAAATTAACACAAACTGTCGACTTAGCAGGATTTGGTGTTATTTCTAACTTAACATCTTCCAATTCCATACATGATTCCATCTCTGTTCTGAATGGCACCACTGTCAATTCTCCCATAACATCGTCTGTATTCATTCCGACTGCAACAGCATATAAATCTGTCAAAGGAGGAAGTTCGTCCCAAATCCATTCGTCTACATCATACAAAGGGAATTCGTCATCAAAGAGAATATCTATTATCTCCGACTCTTCAAGTTCTTCATATTCTTCTTTCAAGAACAATCCATAATGATATTCGCCTGTAAATTCATTAGGTGTCGCCTTTGTATATACCTGAGTCTCGCTCATCACTTCCACTTCCAGTTCTATCACAGATGGTCCTGCCACCGCCAAAGTTGCCACGCTCATCTTCTGGATTTCGCCATGAGTACCTTCAAAGTTTTCAGGAAGCACATAAATATTATATGTCGTCTCTGGTGTCAAGTCGCTCCAGATATATGTGCAGTTACCTGATTTCTCAACACCTTGTTCGTCCAAGATCTGCTCAAGAGGAATGTCCTGCTCTTCCAAGATATCGCCTTCGCCCATCAGGAAATGATATGACTCACAGACGAAGTTAGGCTCGAACTCCACAATCATAGATGTAGAAGATTTTTTCATAACTTCCATTGACACTTCTGGCAACACAGTGCTGCATTCATGTTCTTCGATGCCGAATGGAGTAAGAGCGTCGATGATGTTTTCCACATACATGACAGGGTAAATCTGCTGAAGCACGATCTCGCGGTTTGGAGCAATCAATATCACGGTAGGATAAATAGGAATCTGATACATCTGGCATATCTCGTCACCCGAATCGCCTTCCGATTCAGTATGTATCGTTGGGAACATAATTCCATATTCGTTGCACCATGCTCTTGCACCTGCCTCATTATCAAAACGAGATATCTCCATATAATATACATCATGCTCGTTACATCCGAAATATTGGTATGACTGTATCATTTTATTAACGTATGTCAAAGCTCCTGATGAGGTGCTGTAGAAAAATTCAATAAGCACATACTGACCGCCATCCAATATCTCGAACAAATCTATATGTTCGCCATTGAGAGCAACTGATGTAAAGTTAACTGCTTCTGTCAAAGGTGTCTGCGCCTTTACGTTAAAACCGAAAAGCAATGCAAAAAGTAATGGTAAAATTCTCTTCATAAGCAAGTGTTTATTTGATTTATTAACTTTTAAAAACTCAAAAACTCAGAATCTCAAAAATTTCTGAGGTTCTGAGTTTTTGATATTTTGTGTTAATGAATTTTATTATTCAACAACGAGTTTTTGAACATTACCGTTGACGTTAACAAAGTAGATACCTTTGTTTAAGTCTTCGATATTGACTGTTGTGTTACCAGAAACATTAACTTCTTTTACGCAGCGGCCTGTCATGTCGAAGAATTTAACTTGAGCGTCGCCGTTTAAGTTAACGTTAACTGATGATTTTGCTGGGTTAGGGTTAACTGTGAATTCGATGCTTGAATTTTCAGCGATGTAATCTGGATCTTCTGGATCTTCTGGATCTTCTGGATCTTCTGGATCGTCGCCGCCTTCACCAACTTTAAATCTTACGTATACTGGTTCACCTAATTCTGCTTCAGCATTGTAACCGATACCATAGCAATAGTATTCAACGCCTTCTTCGAAGTAAGCGATATCTAATTGCCAGAAGTCGTCACCGCAAACAGGATGTTGGTCGCGTAATAATTGGAAGATAGCGTATTCTTCGCCCCATTCTTCGAATTTAGAAACTTTAACGAAAGCGTAGTGGTATTCTGATGTTGAGCTATTTGGGAAAGCGTCAGCGATAACGAAACCAGGAACTACAGCAACATTAAGTTCGAGAACTGCTACACCAGCTGTTGCTTCACATTTTGTTTTAGCTGTTTCAACTTTAACTGTACCGAAGTCACCTTCTGCGCTTACTGGAAGAGCGTAGATGTTATATTCTGTTGAAGCTGATAATTCTGTGAATGTGTGTAAGCCACCTTCTGTGAGTTCTGTACCTTGAGCTTTTACTTCTTCAGCGCTGAGGTTTGCTGATGTGCTTGCTAAAACATAGTATTTAGCAGTTGATGCGTTTGGAGTGAACTTAACATCGATAGCATATGAAGCTTCTCTTTCAACTTCGAAAACGATAGCTGGAGCTTGAGCATCTTCGCATTCGTGTTCTTCAATGCCAAATGGAGCGAGAGCGTCAACGATTGTTTGTCCAGATGAAATAGGCCAAATATCTTGGAGTAAGATTTCACGGTCTGGAGAAATGAGGATCATTGTTGGGTAACCTGCTGGGTTATACATATCGCAGATGTCACCACCACTTTGTTCACCACCGCTTGTCAAGTAGATTGTTGGATATTCAACACCGTATGTTTCAATCCAGTTATCGATGAAGTAGTAAGGTGCGTCATTGTGGTCTATTGGAGAGATTTCCATGAAGAAAACATCATGTTGGTTGCAACCTAATGAGTAGTAAGCGTCAACAACACTTGGAAGAGCATTTTGGCATGGTTGACATGATGTAAAGAAGAAGTCAATCAAAACATATTGGCCGCCATCGAGGATGTCGAACAAATGAATTTCTTGGCCATGATGGTCAACTGTTTTAAAGTCGATAGCTTCTGTGATAGAGACTTGAGCTCTAACACCAATGCTCAATACGAGAGCGAAAAATAATGTAAAAAGCTTTTTCATTTTAAAATTGTTAATGAATTAAATAAATGTTAATGAAATTTTCTGCAAAGTTAACTTATTTTTCCGTTTAAATAAATATAAAAATATATAAAACGGAAAAAATTTATGTTGAACTAAATTTTGGGGTATTTGTGGTTTCGACAGGCTCAACCACCGCCTGTTGATGCCTGAGCTTGTCGAAGGCATTTATATATTTATTTCACCACCAACTTCTTGACGCTTTCGTTAACATTGATGAAATAAACGCCTTTGTTCAAATCTTCAATGTTTATTGTTGTATTAACGCCTTCAATTTGCACTTCCTTAACACAGCGCGATGTCATGTCGAAGATTTTGACGATGCCTTTAGTGTCTGATATTATGTTAATTGATGAAGAAGCTGGATTTGGATAAATGCTGAAGTTTGTCTTTACAAATTCGTCGAAGCCATCCACTTCAGTTCTGAAAGGAACTATCGTTGTCTCGCCCCATTCGCCTTCTGAGTTCTGACCTGTTGCTATTGCGTAATAATCTGTTTCTGGAGTAAGGTCAATCCATTCCCAGATATCAACTTCGTAGAATGGATATGAATCTTCGCGGAACATCTGTACCGCTGCTTCCTCGCCGATTTCATCGAAGTATGATTTCTCCATCAATCCATAATGATAGACAGATGTCTCTTCATTTGGAGTTGCTGTGGTCTTTACAGAAGTATTTGACAACACTTCAACGAGGAGTTCAATCACTGAAGGTCCAATTTCCGGAGCGTCTTCGCAGCTATGTTCTTCAATGCCGTAAGGTGCTAAATAATCGATGATTGTCTGAGCATCAGGTATTGGATATATGTCGATATCTTGAAATGCTATTGATCTGTCAGGAGCGATAAGGACGAAAGTAGGATAAGAATGAATGTCATAAATCTCATCAACTTCCAATCCGCCGCCTGCTGAACCTATCGTTGGATATTCCACGCCATAACGTTCTGCCCACCATTGACATACATCGTTGTTATCGACAGGAGAAATTTCCATGAAGAAAACATCATGCTTGTTGCAGCCTAACGCCTTGTATGCCTCAACGACTTTAGGCGCCACTGTCTGACAAGGAGTGCAATTCATGAAAAAGAAATCGATAAGAACATATTGACCTCTGTCCAATATATCAAAAAGAGTGATTTCTTCTTCGCCGTAACATTCTGTAACCGTGAAGTTAACAGCTTCTGTAAGCGATGTTTGAGCCTTAATATTTATACATAAAAAAATCGCAATGATAAGGGTAAATAATTTTTTCATTCGTGATAAGATTTTGTAAATAATTTGTTGGCAAAGATATGTTTTTTTACGCTTTTTTAAGATAATAATTTATTATTTTTGTGCAATTTAATTTATTATGGAAGAAAGCACACCTTTGAGAAAAAGAGACATCATATTGAAAGGATTTTCCAAGCTTCTTAAGGAAGATAAGCTGAAAGCGGTGGCAGAATATATTGAAAATCCTAGTGAGTTTATCAATCTGTTAAAAAGTTTTTGGTATCAGGACAAGGACAAGCAGAAGCAATTTGACGAATTCAGCGAGAACACTATCTCCAACTATCACGTGCCTTACGGCGTATCGCCCAACGTCATCATCAACGGCAAGACTTATATCGTTCCAATGGTTATCGAAGAGAGTTCTGTGGTTGCAGCGGCATCGGCGGCAGCCAAGTTCTGGGGCGAACGCGGAGGTTTCCACGCTGAAGTCGTCGATGTTAAGAAGGTTGGCCAAGTTCATTTCTGCTGGAAAGGCGACAAGAAAATACTGAACGACCTTCTCCCTGAGATAAAATCAGAATTCCTGAAAAACACATCGTCGATAACAGAGAAGATGACGAAACGCGGAGGTGGTATCATCGACATCGAACTCGTCGACCACACAGATAAAATCGATAATTATTACCAGTTTCTCGTCACTTTCAACACCTGCGACTCGATGGGCGCCAACTTCATCAACTCTATATTGGAAACTTTCGGACGCACTTTGCAGGACTTCTTCCTCCGCCAGGAAAAATTGGAAGAGAAAGATAGAATGGTTGAAATAGTGATGTGCATATTATCCAACTACACACCAGAATGTCGTGTCAAGGTTTGGGTGGAATGTCCTACTAATCAACTTGATGGCATTGACGAAAGTCTCGACGGAAAAGCATTCGCAGAGAAATTCAAGAAAGCCGTCGACATCGCAATAATAGACCCTTATCGCGCAGCAACACACAATAAAGGCATATACAACGGCATAGATGCTGTAGTCATAGCGACAGGCAACGACTTCAGAGCGACAGAGGCAGCAGGCCACTCCTACGCAGCAAGAGACGGACAGTACAGAAGCCTCTCTTACGCAGAGATTCATGACGATATATTCCGTTTCACACTCGACCTGCCTCTCGCATTAGGAACAGTAGGCGGACTCACATCATTGCATCCTTTGGCAAAGAAATCATTGGAACTGCTCGGAAATCCTTCTGCCAAAGAACTTATGATGATTGCAGCAACAATGGGTCTAGCCAACAACTACGCCGCTGTCAAATCGCTAACTACAAAAGGAATACAACAAGGCCACATGAAAATGCACCTTGCCAATATCCTCAACCAACTCGGAGCATCAGAAGAAGAAAAGACTCAGGCAACAGAATATTTCAAAGACAAAACCGTCTCATATTCTGAAGTGGAAACGTTTTTGAAGAAAACTAGGAGTTAGGAGTTCAGGAATGAATCGTTTAACCTTAAACTTTTAACTTCAAAAATACTATAAACTATACACTAAAAACAATGAACTATAAATCAAACGGCAAATTCTTATTGACAGGTGAGTATCTCGTTTTGAAAGGAGCTACGGCTCTGGCTCTTCCTTTGAAATTGGGTCAGAGCATGGATGTTGAGATTTTGGATAAAAACGAGAATCTTATTTATTGGGACGCCTATCAGCCTTCACACAATGGATATAAAGACTGGTTCTCAGCTGTTTTTGACAAGACAAACTTCAACGTCATCACTAGCGACGACATCGAAAAAGCCGAACGTCTGTCAAACATACTAAAACAACTCAAAGCATTAAACAAGGATTCTTTTACAGAAGATAATGACTATAGATTCTGCTGCCACATGTATTTTGACCCACAATGGGGACTCGGTTCAAGCTCAACACTAATCAATAACCTATCAGAATGGGCCAATGTAAATCCATATCATCTACTGGAATCTACATTCAAAGGCTCTGGCTACGATATCGCCTGCGCAAAAGCCAGCGGTCCCATATTCTATGAAACTGAAGGTCCAAGCATAAGACCTGCCGAATTCAATCCCAATTTCAAAGACAACTTATTTTTCATATATCAAGGCCATAAACAAAATTCTGCAAACGAAGTCAAAGCCTTCCTCGACAAGAAAAAAGACTTCGAAAGCGAAGTCCAGTCCATAACAGAAATAAGCATGATAATGCCTGATTTACAGAGCCTGAGAGACTTCTGCTATTTCATCAAGGTTCATGAAGAAATAATGGCAAAATGCCTTGAACATAAAAGAATCAAGGATTATTTCAGCGACTTTGAAGGCGAAATGAAATCATTAGGTGCTTGGGGCGGCGATTTCTTCATGGCTGCTACTGAATGGGAATTAGAAAAAGTAAAAGATTATTTTGGCAACAAAGGACTTAACAAAGTCTTTAAATATAAAGACATAGTATTATGATGGAAAACTTCAACAATCAGATAATAAAACGCAGCCCATCCAATATTGCTATCGTTAAATATTGGGGCAAACATGGAAACCAACTTCCAAACAATCCATCAATAAGTCTTACCTTAAACAATTGTTATACTGAGACAAAAATCACATACTCCAAAATCGAAAATCCCAATACATTAGAGATGGATTTCTATTTTGAAGGAAAAGAAAACCAGGCATTTAAATCAAAGATAGAGAAATACATCCAAGAAAACAACGAGCATTTCTCATTCCTGAACGGCCTTCATCTGAATATTGAAAGCCATAATTCATTTCCTCATTCTTCAGGAATAGCCTCAAGTGCATCTTCAATGAGCGCATTGGTTCTCTGCCTGTTGGGGATAAAAGACAAAGAGATAAACCTTCAAGAAGCCTCATTCCTATCAAGACTGGCATCTGGAAGCGCAGCTCGTTCCGTATATCCGACAATGACATTATGGGGCAAGACTCCCTCATTGGCAGAAAGCTCCGACGAATATGCCATTTCAATAGCAGACAACATACATCCTGTATTTAAATCATATCACGACAGCATATTGATTGTCAGTTCAAAAGAGAAAAGCGTCTCAAGCAGAGCAGGACATTCCCTGATGAACAATCATCCTATGGCAGAAAATCGTTATGCTACAGCAAGAAAAAACACAGAGGATTTATTAGCGATATTGAAACAGGGCGATTTGGATGGTTTTATAAAGATAGCCGAAAGCGAAGCCAACCAGCTCCACGACTTGATGGCGACTTCAACACCGTCTTACACCTTGAAAGAAGCCAACACTATCAACATAATCGAAAAGATTCTAGAATTCAGAAAAGAAACCGGACTCCCTATATGTTACACATTAGACGCAGGTCCGAATGTCCATCTTCTTTATCCGGATTCTTGTTCTGAAGATGTTCATGTCTTCATTGAAGATGTTCTGAAAAATTATTGTCACAACAACAAATGGATCGACGACCACAATGGATAATAGAAAATACAACGGCAAAGTCATTTTATTTGGCGAATATTCAATGATATTCGGTTCCGAAGCGCTAGTCATCCCATATTATTCTGCTGGAGGCGAATGGAGTTCTATCATAAACAGACCTTGCGAAAAAGGAATTGAATCCAACAGAGACATTTTCAAGTTTTTCGACTATCTCATAGATGACTATAAATTCAGGATTCTTGACTTAAGAAGAATGGAGATGGAACTTAACGCTGGCCTCTACTTCGATTCTAACATTCCTAACGGCTACGGACTTGGCAGCTCAGGAGCATTGGTGGCAGCAGTCTACGACAGATACAAACTGGTCGATATTGAAGACTCTCATAAGCTAATAGAATTTTTAGCCGCCATGGAGAGTTATTTTCATGGCAGCAGCTCAGGCATCGACCCTTTGCAATGTTATTATGGAAAACCTTTCATCCTGAAAGACTCAGTGAAAATATTAGACCATGACTTTATGTCGGAAGACATCCATATCTTCCTGATTGACACTAAAGTCAAAAGCCCTACAGCTCCATTGGTCGAGAAATTCAAAGAGATGAGAAACAACGACATCTATCTCAAAAAATTCAACGATGAATATATCCCTCTCGTAAGCAACTGCATTTCAAACTTAACAGAAAAGAAAGATGAGGAATTCTTCTTCAATTTGTCGCACTTATCAAAAATGCAGACCGAGATGCTAGGACATACTATTCCTGAAAATGTCAAAGACTTTTTCTTTTACGATGTTGAGAAATACGGCTTCCAGGTGAAATTATGCGGCGCTGGCGGAGGTGGATACCTTCTTGGATTCTGCAATGATATAGAAAAAACCAACGATTTTTGGCAAAACACCGAATATAAAATTCATTGGGTAAAATAATATTATAAAAAGTTATCTGTTCGAACAAATTAAGATATAAAATCATTTACTAATATTGACAACATCGATATTGTTATTAATTTTATCAATTTGCTCAAAATTAAGAAATAGCATATTTTTGTAAAACAATTTTTAATAAAACACAAACTAATTAAAAGCTAACTTAAAATCTATTAACATGAAAAAACAAATCTTAACATTAGCAGCAGCTATATTACTATTAGGCACAACTGCATTCGCTCAAAACGGAATGACAAAATTAGAACAACTTCCAGCAAAATCACAAGAGTTCGTCAAAACATACTTTAAAGACTACAAAGTATCTTATATTTTGACAGACAAAGAATTTGCTGATGTTGATTACAAAGTACGTTTTGAAAACGGAACAGAAATAGAGTTCAATGCAAAAGGCGAATGGACCGACGTCAGTGGAAAACAGAACTGTATCCCAACAGAATTCATCATGGCAGAGATTACAGATTACGTTAAAGCTTATCACAACGACATGTGCATCACCGACGTAGAAAGAGAATTCAACCGCATTACAGTAGAACTCAACAACAATCTAGAATTAGAGTTCAATTCCAAAGGCAAGCTTGTTTCATACGACGATTGATAAAGATTTTTAAACAACGAATATAAAAGCAAATCGGCTTTTTGATATCATGAGAAATGATTTTCAAAAAGCCGATATTGTTATTATCCTAGAACTATAAATCTATCAATAATAGATCACATTAAGATCTGGCTTTCTTAATTTCAGGAGTTCAATTTGCTTGTTTTTAACCTTTGTTTTATAAGCCTTCAAATGCTTCAAGGATGGAAGCGCCATCAAAGGCTCGACACTCTTTACTCCAGTATTCACTATAGACAAATCTTCCAAAACCTCATAGCCTGCCAATGGCTTCAAATTACGTACCGAAGTACCGCCAATATTGAGAACCTTGATGTTCTTCAAATCGATGATAGGATTCAAGTCACTAACAGGTGTGTTTTCTATGTTAAGATTTTTCAACAATGCAAGATTTGAAAGTGGCAAAATATTATCCACTGGGTTGCCGCTTACCGACAACACTTCAAGATAAGACTTATCGAACAAAGGACTGAGGTCCTGGATCTGATTGTTATTCACTATAAGTTTCTTCAAGAATGCCATCTGTGTCAAAGGCTCAAGAGTATAGATGACATTGTCAGCATTGACCGTAATCTCTTCCAAGTCGATGATTGCCTGCAGCTGCTCTGCTGTAGGGTTAGAATTGCACAAGAGATGAGCATTGAATATGTCGCGCCATGTGTCATCGAGATTGCCCCACCAAAGACGAAGGACATCGGTCTGATATATCACAGAGGCCTGAGGCTGTAGCTTTCTTAATTCTATTGCCTCAGCATTAGAGATATTGGCTCCGTCTGCATATATTTTTGTCAATGTTTTTGTCTCATGAAGAGGCTGCAATGACTTGACCTTGGTATTTTCTATATTAAGTTCTCTGAGGTTTTTATTGCTTGCCAAAGCTGTCAGATCAGACACCTTGGTATTTCTTACATTCAGCGACTTAAGGTTATGCAATCCGTTGAGCGGTGACAAATCATCGATTTTAGAATCAGAAAGATCCAGGAACTCGAGATTTGTCAGACGGCTGATAGGCTCGGCATCCTGCATATAATGGTCCACCTTAAGATTACGTATATTGATAATCGAGTGCAATTCCTCTTTAGTTGGGTTGATACTAGTGCTAGCCTGATCCTTCAAGAGAGTCTTCCAGAAAGAAGGAAGCTCGTTCCACCAAGCGATGAGAGCATCACTTTCATTTATCACAAGGACATTAGGATTAGCAATTTTATATTCATTGGCCATATCTTTAGACACCAAAGAATTGTCGCAATAAACCTTAGTAAGATGAGGCATGTCGTTCAATGCTGTGATGTCAGTGACTTGCGTGTTTGAGAAATTAATTTCATTAAGTCTGTCGAGATTGCCTAATGACGAGAGATCTGTCACCTGCGAACCTTCTATGTTCAAGAAATGAAGGTTGACAAGACCTTGCAATGGGGCGACATCATTGACGAAGGTGTTGCTTAAATCCAAGTCATAAAGTCTGAGAAGATCTTTCAGTGCTGCCAAGTCATTAACTTGAGTTCCTGACAAATCCAAAGTGCTTAAATTAGAACAATGTGACAAGGCATTGATATCATATACGCTTGTATTGGAAAGAGACAAACTGTTAAGATCCTTGAAGAATGACACTATAGAAATATCATTGATACGGATATTGTCTGCCTTAAAATTCTGCACGACATTAGCGTATTTAAGGTTAGAGATGTCTGTTATATAAGTGTCGCTGATATTTAATTCTTTTATTTTATTCAAGTTACGAATAGGATTAATATCTTGCACACCAGTTCCAGAGCAATCGAGGGAACGAAGTTCAGACAGTTCAGACAAGGGATTAAGGTCTGTGATATTAGTATTGCCAGACACATTGACTTCAGTAAGCTTAGTCATCTGCTTAAGCACTTCATAAACAGGATCCAACGAAGTTGCTATAGTATCATAAACCCATCTTGACACGACTTCGTCAATATATACTATTGTGTCAGGTCTATGACCGAAGAGCTCATCGATACGATCCATTGTCATAGTGTCGTTACCAACAATCATAAACGTATCTTGAAGCAATATTTCTTTTTTATTTAGGATGGTGAATGCGTCATCGAGGATGAGATTTATCTTACTCATTTCCAGAGTGTCATAAACCAACAAGTCCTTACCCATATAGTCTTTCCAAGGCTTCGACATAGAGTTCCACCATGTATAGAGTTCTTCTTTAGCATTAGGTTTCGTTGTATAGAAACTGACAATCTTGAGCTCTTTCTTATATGGATCGAGGTTGATTTCCAGGAATCTGCTTCTTGAATTGTTGATAGTATCGCCTATCACATTACGTCCTGCTATCGAGCGAATCATCTCAACTTTAAAGAATGTCTCTCCCATTTCATTGATTTGTGGTTTAACATCTTGAATATCAAAGTTAAACTTAACATTTTGGAAGAAGAAGTCGACATCTTTAAGATATGCTTGAACGTCTTTGTTAATTGTAGCTCCGCGATTTTCATCGAGGTCATCTTCAACTTGAACATTTTCGTCTCTGAATATCTTGTCATAACTTTCTTTGAAGATGATATCCTTTTCCTGAGCCGAGTTATTAGGATCGCCGATAAAGTTAAGAGTCTCTTGAAGATACTTAACCATTTGGGCTATCTGAGATTCATACTCCTTAATGTCGTTATCCGACAAGCTTATCTGAGCTTTAAGTATGGGTGTCGACAATAATAATATTAAGAATATCGCTAATTTTTTCATTGTTATTTATTGAGATTTGGTTGATAGAATTTCAGAAGTTCGTCTTTTTCATTATCTTTCAAGAATACAAGATTTGATATTAGCCATCCGGTATTATATCCTTCTCTGTTAAACCATGAAACTTCGAAATACCACTTATCAATTTGAAATACATGGAATTTCTCACTATTAACCTTTTCAAATACTAGGTTTCCATTTTTGATTTCGTAGAAGAATAAGGTAAGATAATCTGTTGAATATGATTCAGATGCATAATATTCAACACATTCAGGGGTTTTAAATACCTTATGAATGTTCATAAAATCAAGTTCATGGCTCATTGGATGGAGAAAATGTTTTTGTTGTTCAGCTATATCACCTTTAGGGAATAGCTTATTGAATTCAGGGAAATAAACATTTGTCAAGACCCACTTGGATCCGAGATTTTCTTTTTCTATAGCGAATATCATACTGACATCCACACTTTTACCTTTCCACTTAAATGTAGCAGAGACCTCAGAATACCATTTGCCTCCTAGAAATTCAAAGTAGTTGGAGTCTTTTTCAGTGAGGTCAGAGATGAAGAAATCTCGCAACGAACCATTAGTTCTTTGATTTTCCATATCGAAAAGAAGTGGCAGAACCGTCTTACGTTTATGTCTGTCGCGATAGTCAGGAGAATCAGGGCTGATTTTTTTTCCATATTGATCTTCTTCATAGTTAAAACGACTGATAAACTGACTCATCTGCTTAGTCATGGTATACAATGCTCTCTCATCTGTCTGAACGTCACCTATATTAGTATACACTTGAGCAGCAGTTATTTTTGCAAAAGAAAACAAAAGAAATAATGTCAAAAGACGCAAAATATTCTTCATTGGCTATTATTTTAAAAAAGCAAAAAATAGCCCTGAAAATCAACAATCAGAGCTATTTTAAATATTTAACAATCAAAGAGTTGTTTCTTTAACTCTCATATCACCCAACAAAACATCCCAGAAGCCGATGAGACGGCCGCCGATTTGAGTTTCTTTACGTTTTACATAAACAGTGATGTCTTTCTTTGTTGTATCCTGATAGATGAGACGACCTTCCTTATCGAAGCCTTTAAATGTTTGAAACACAGTGATAACACCGACATATGTTCCATCAGGCTGACGTTGCAAGTCACTGACATACTCTATTTTATACCAGTCTATCTCAACGCGGTCGTAGTTGAGACGCATCAATCTTTCAAGATATTGGCGTACTTTATAGTACACAACTTCATTAGTTGTCAATGATGAAACGCCGATTTCTGCATCAGGAGCGAAGAGTTCTTCAGCGCGATCGATAACTCTGTTGGCTTCACTCCATGGGGTTTCTTTTGAACCGACGATTTTGATATATTTACTAAGGTCACGAACCTTTTCAAGAGCAAGACTGTCAACAGCTTGCTTACGTTCTGGACTTAACTCTTGTGCTTGTGTATTACCGATAAAGAAAATACCGAATAATAATGCCAATAATATCTTTTTCATGGTATTTTATTTTTTAATTAATTCTAACTCAGTGATTTTATTATTGTTATCATATTTGATATTATATATCCCGACAGATACTTTCTTCTGGTCTTTTATATAATTCAAATATCTCTCCGCTGTTGTAGGTGCATCATAATCAATGATATCGCCTACGTGATAGATGATAATCAAAACTGGGACGTCAGGAGATGCGAACATCTTCAAGGCTTCAGCTATCTTTTCATTAGCAGTCTCAGCATCAGGAGCAGCTGCTATGATAGCGAAATAATCTTGCAATGACGCAACTGGCTTCATCTTGTTCTGTTCTTCAAGCTGACGCAATCGTTCTTCTTCTGCAAGGCGAGCCTCTTCAGCAGCTTTACGATTAAGTTTTTCTTTTGCTTTGACAATCAACTCGTCAATTTCAGGATTTTGGAAATCAGCTTTTTCAATTTCATCAACGCGAGCTTTCTGCTCTTCTAAAGTCCATAATGTCTCATCGTTGATAATAGCATTCAAATCCTTCTTGGCTTGTTCAATTTTAGCCTCGTATTCTTTTTTGGCCATTTTTTTCTTGCTTCCACAACTAGTTGTTCCTCCGATAGTTACAAGAGCAATCATTGCAATCATAACCAAGTTCTTAATGTGTAATTTCATAGTCTTTTCAAATTAAATTTTAGCTACGCAAAGATAATAATTTTGGGATTAAATTTGTAAGTTGTTTATATAAAAATAATTAACATTTTTACTATTAAAAACGGCTTCTTATTTCAATTCGTATAAAGAAAAAAGGAATATTTTTGCAGCATGATAAAACACTACAACATACCGATATTTTTACCCGAACTCGCTTGCCCTTATCGCTGCGTTTACTGCAATCAATTTAGCATAACAGGATTGAACGACATTGTTAAGGCAGAAGATGTCAAGCACATAATAGACAGTCATTTGGCATCGTTTAAAGAAGAAAACAGATTCGTTGAAGTAGCATTCTTCGGAGGTAACTTCACCGGACTGCCACTGCAGATGCAGAACGAATACCTCGATGCGGTGCAGCCTTATCTCGACAAAGGATTGGTTAATGGTATTCGTTGTAGCACACGTCCCGATTATATCACTCAACAACGCGTCAAGGAAATCAAGCAACTCGGGATGCTCAACATAGAACTCGGCGCTCAGAGCACCGACAACGAAATATTAAAACATTGCAAACGCGGACACACCTTCGAAGACATCGTTGAAGCGTCACAGATAATATTATCGGAAGGAATCACATTAGGACTTCAAATGATGATAGGACTTCCTTCAAGTTCGGAAGAAACAGACATGCAGACAGCGCAAGATATTGTCAGACTCGGAGCAAAAGAGACACGTATCTATCCATGTATCGTGGTGAAAGACACTGAGTTAGAAATAATGCATAACTCTGGAGAATATAAGGCGCTCACCATCGAAGACGCCGTGAAGCGCTCCGCAAAATTATATACTTATTTCACTGAAAATGATGTTAAAGTCTTAAGGATAGGACTTCACACTTCCGACGAACTCGACAGCACCGCATACGTCGCTGGACCTTATCACAAGAACTTCGCCGAGATGGTGTTCAGTCATATCTGGAAAGAAAAGTTAACAAATATTAAGACAGAAAGCAAAGACATCATCATCAACGTTCCGGAATCGCAGATTAACCATGCCATAGGATGGAAGGGAGAGAATAAGAAATTATTGTTAGAAAGGTTTGAGAGTGTTGAATTTAAGGCTAATGATGAAAGGCTAAAGGCTAAAGAAGATAGCTCAGTGACTGACTTTAACTTTACGATAACCACAAAAGAAGAGCTACCGACGATAATAGCGGATTCGAGGATGCCTGAGGAAGCGAAGAGGAATCTCAAGAAACTCGGTGATGTCTTGTTCTTAAATCCTACTGATATAACTTATAAATCAATATCTGCTCATCCCGACATTTTCTTCTTCCAAACAAAAGACGGACTTGTCTACGCGCCTAACGCGCCGAAGAGAATCGTCAAAGAACTGAAGAAAAAGAAGATAAAACTGACTGAAGGAAAGAAAGAAGTCGGAAGGAAATATCCTGAGACAGTGCCATATAACGCGGTTGGCATCGGCAACACTTTGATACATAATCTGAAACACACCGATGAAACTATTCTGTCATTATATGAAAATCATATTCATGTAAATCAAGGATATACGAGATGTAATCTTGTGGCGTTGAAGGAAGGCGTTTTTATTACGTCGATTCCGGACAACAGACAACAGACAACAGACAACAGACTTTGTCCATCAGAATCTCACGTAGAGACGTACGGACGTACGTCTATCCTCTACATCGATCCTAAGCAGATAAAATTAGAAGGTCACGACCATGGATTTTTCCCTGGATGTTGCGGTGTTTGGAAGAACAATCTGATAGTCTGCGGCAGCACGAAACATTTAAAAGAGAAAGAAGAACTCGACAAATTCTTAAAAGACAACGGATTCAACCTCATTGAATTATATGAAGGGGAGTTAGTTGATGTGGGAAGCGTTTTTTTCAATTGAAAACTGACAGTTGACAACCATCTTAATACAGCAATCCGAAAGTCCACAAAGGAACTATATTTGAAGAACCATATTCTATATCATCTTTAACGAGATACGAATCTTTAATATCCTTTATCTGTTTCTGTTTCTTGTTTTTACCTCCCAATTCAAATGTATATTTCTTATCTACAATAAAATCAGAATATGGAGATGATGTAATATCGTATATTGGCTTTAATAATGACAAAAATACCGTTTCTCTGGCATTTCCTATATCAGTCATATCTCCCACCAAAGCATAAGACAAATTCGTGTTGTTAAGATATATTTTCTCAACTTTACCCAAAGAACTTATTCCAAAAGAATTATCGCGCAAAATATTGATAAGCTGAGCTTTTTCAAGGTATATCATCAGGTCGGAAACCAGTTTTCTATTTACATCTATATCATTGGAAATCTTGCTGTAATTAGGTTTAAACGGAACAGACTGCGCTATTATATACATCAATTTCTTCAAGGCATGAGCCGTTGATGTTGTCATCTCCGCAAAATCTTTTATATCATTTTCAAGTATCTGATTTACAATTGAAGATAATCTCATATAATATCCATAATCCTTAAAGAATGGATAAAAACCTTCTTTCATATAATCTTTGAACAACGCCAAAGGTTTATAGTCAGCGTATGGAAATTCTACATTATGTGACAATACCTCTTGCAAAGAATGTGTTTTCACATTGATATCACGCGAAATCATCAGATATTCTCTGAACGACAGACCTGGCAATCTATATTCCAATTTTCGACGCGACAAATCAGCACCGCCTTTTTCAAGTTCCAAGATAGACGAACCTGTATATACGATTCTTAAGTCAGGAAACGAGTCATAAATATTTTTTATTTCTTGAGACCAATTCTTATACTTATGAATTTCATCTATATATAATGCCTTTCCACCTAAATTATAAAATTCATTAGCTAACTCCAACAAAGAATGAGCTGAAAAATAAATATTATCAGCAGAAACATACAATGTTGTATTTATATCTTCATATAATTTGATATGCTGTAAAACAAGTGTAGATTTTCCAACACCACGAGCGCCAAGAATTGCAATCAACCTCGACTTCCATTCAATTTCATCATGTAAATATCTCACATATTTTGTTGAAACCAATTCTATTTCTTTCAAAAATACATTTTTCAAAGCATTCATAACACAATGATTTTTAATTTATAAACGCAAAGATAACAAAAATTGCAATCTCCATCTTACAATTTTTGAAAAAATTGCGACTTGCATCTTACAATTTTTAAAATATCTTTGTAAAGAAATAATAACCAATATCTTATAAATATATTTTTTAGATTAAGATTTCTTACACCTCTAGGTATATTACTCTGAATTTGTATTCTTCATTATTTGCTTCTATGTATTTTTTCACCTGACGCAGATGGCGTTTCACATAATATGCGGCGTAGCAAGTCCACACCACAACAATATTATAATCATACTCATCGATTGTTGTTATGATTTCATCTTTATTGCTTTCATCTACATCAAACAAATCAACATAATTGTAAAAATTCACGACTTCAGAAATTGTATCGTTATAAATGTTTCTCTGAAAAATAGGGACATCATCATAAACGTCAAGGGATTTCGCATTCCCATAACATAACTCATATCCACCTACACATTGAGCGTTTTTGTCAAACATAATTGTCTGTATAATTGATGCCGAAGACTTATACTTCAATCTCCATCTGTTTGTACAATATTGTTCGTCATACAAAAAACTATCGTAAAACGAAGTATCAATTTCACAAAAAATATAGTTGCAATCTGGGAGATATTTAGACCATTTAATATCAGACTCTTCCATATCATATTTCACAAAAGGCAGCACCGCCATATCCCAAACAGCGCAGCATGACGACAGTGACAACGTAAAAACAAATGCCACAAAATATAATAGTGTCTTTTTCATCAGATAAAAGAGAATGTTTCACATTGCAAATGTAAAAAACTAATAGAAAAAACGATATTAAAAATCAGATTTTTTGTATCAAAGGAACAATTTTACAGAAATAAATAATTATCTTTGCAGAAGTAATTACTCGATATACATTTGTTTCGTTAAGTATATGAGATATAATGTATTCCAAATCTTTCAAACTAAATATTTTCAACCAATACAAACCAAAAATTAAAATTATGAAAACAATAGAAAAAGAGATCAGAAATTTAATCAAAGAATCAGAAAATTGTGAATTAGAGTTTAAATCTGCAAAAGGAGGTTTTCCTGAAAGTTTCTGGGAGACTTTTTCTGCATTTGCAAACACTAATGGTGGTATTATTGTATTAGGAATAAAACACAAAGACAAAAAATATATTCCCGACGATCTTACAGAAGAGCAAATAAACATCTATAAAAAACGTTTTTGGGACTGCGCACATAACAAAGAAAAAGTAAGTGCAACAATGTTAACCGAAAGAGACGTTATCGATCCTATTATTGACAACAATAGGATTTTAATATTTCGCATTCCAAGAGCAAGTTATGATATTCGCCCTGTTTTCTTAAGTAGAAATCCATTTGGGAATACATACAAAAGAAATCATGAAGGCGATTATCATTGTACAGAGACTGAAATCAGGCAAATGTTCGCTGATGCCCACCACACGACTTTACCATACGACAATCAGATTCTGATTAACTATTCAATAAAAGACATAGACATTCCATCATTGAAGGCATATCGGCAGCGTTTCTCATTAAAAAAAGAAAATCATCCATGGAACGAATTGGACGACTTCGATTTTCTTTGTAAACTAGGAGCATACCGTATTGACAGAGAAAACGGGAATGAAGGTTTTACAAGAGCAGGCATATTGATGTTCGGCAAAACAGAAAGTATTACAGATCAAGTTTGTGCCCCATGGTATTTTGTAGATTATCAAGAAAAAATGAGCAATAATCTGCAACAACGATGGAGTGACAGAATATATCCCGATGGCACATGGGAAGCAAACCTATATCAATTTTTCTTCAAAGTTTACAACAAACTTATACAAACACTACCAGTTCCATTTCAACTCGATGGAGCGATTAGATATGAAGAAACATCAGCTCATATAGCAATCAGAGAAGCATTAGCAAACACTTTGGTTCATTGTAATTATTCTGTGCAAGGCAACATTGTGATTATAAAAGAACAAGATAAAATTATTTTCCGCAATCCTGGATGCATGCTTGTTTCTGTAGATGATTTTTACACTGGAAATCATAGTTTGTGCAGAAATCCTATTTTGCAGAAATTCTTCACACAACTCGGCATAGGAGAAAAAGCGGGAAGCGGTGCTGATTTCATTATAAAAGGATGTGACGACAACAAATGGAATCATCCTATAATCGAAGAAAAAGTACAACCCGACAGAGTGACGATGACATTTTATATTAAAGAGACAGATTTAGACCAGTCTGTCCCCAGTCTGTCCCCAGTCTGTCCTAAGTTTGTCCCAAGTCTGTCCCAAGTCTGTCCCAAGTCTGTCCTAAGTTTGTCCCAAGTCTGTCCTAAGATGGAAAAAGTTCATAAGGATAGTGCAGAAATAGTATTAGGATTATTATACAAAACAGATAATATGACTTTATTTTCTTTAATGGAAAATGTAAATGAAAAAAATAGAAGTAGATTCAAACAAAACATTTTGAATCCACTTATTGAAGCTAATTTGATAGAACCAACAATCAAGGACAAACCTAATAGTTCAAAACAAGCATACAGATTAACCGAAAAAGCAAAAGAATTGATAAATTCGTAAGATATTACTATGAAAAAGATAGAACTTTTATCGCCGGCGAAGAACCTGGAAATAGGCATCGCTGCCATCAACCATGGCGCTGACGCAGTATATATAGGTGGACCTAGTTTTGGTGCGCGTGAGAAGGTGGGCAACAGCATCGAAGACATAGAGGCATTGTGCAGACACGCTGCTCTCTTCGATGCAAAAGTTTATGTCACAATGAACACATTGTTGTTCGACAACGAGTTGGATCAGGCTCGCAAGCTCGCCTACGACTGCTGGAACGCTGGCGTCGATGCACTCATCGTTCAGGATATGGCGCTGTTGAACATGGACGACATGCCTCCTATCGCTCTGCACGCCTCAACGCAATGTCATAACATAGAGGCAGAGAAAGTGAAGTTCCTCGAAGACGTCGGATTCTCTCAAGTGGTGCTCGCCCGAGAACTGAGCATCGACGAGATAAAAGACATACGCTCGAAAACCAGCGTGCCTTTAGAATATTTCATCCACGGCGCTCTCTGCGTATCATATAGCGGCCAGTGCTACCTCAGCCACGTCATCGGCGGTCGCTCTGCCAACAGAGGCGCATGCGCTCAGCCTTGCCGCCTCGCTTGGAACCTCGAGAACAAAGACGGCAAACGCCTGATCAGCAACAGACATCTTCTCTCATTAAGAGACTTGAATAACAGCAAAAACATAGAAGAACTCATCGACGCTGGCATCTCTTCCTTCAAGATTGAAGGCAGACTGAAAGACATCGATTACGTCAAAAACGTCACTGCTTACTACAGAAATAAAATTGACGAAGTCATTGCAAAACGCGACGACCTCTGCAGAAGTTCACGCGGCGAAAGCAACCCTACTTTCTACCCTGCTCCTGAGAAGTCATTCTCAAGAGGCTTCACCGACTATTTCATCCATGGCAGACAGAAATATATCGACGCTCCTTATTCCCCAAAATCAATGGGCGAATATCTCGGCACGATAGAGAAAGTCAAGAATAAATCTATCACCATCAGAACTGGAAAAGAACTCCATAACGGCGACGGACTTTGTTTCCTCGACAGAGAAAACAATCTCTTAGGTTTCAATGTTAATGCCGTTGCTGAAAACAAAACTCGTTCTCTTTCACAGACCATCACAAGCAATACTGACATCTCGATGGCGACGAGATTCAAGATTGAAGGAAGCAAGATCTTCAGAAACCACGACAATGTATGGGAAAAAGAACTGGAGAAATCTAATGGCAACAGAAAGATCAAGATCAGTCTGAGATTCACCGACACAGAAGACGGATTCGCTTTGTCAGCAAAATTATATAATGAAGATTCAGAATACGTTACAACAAATATATCTATAGAAAAAGAAGTCGCCATCAACACAGAAAAGGCTCTTGACAACATCAAAAGCAAGTTGTCGCAATGGGGCGATACTGAGTTCTCTGTAGAAGAGATTGACGTTGATTTTGAAGACAACGGACAACAGTCAACAGACAATAGATATAGGTGCCTGAGCCTGTCGAAGGCAGAACTTGGCACTTCGACAAGCACAGTGACCGAAGAATCACAAATCGCCTATTTCATCAGAGCATCGGTCTTAGGTGAGATGAAGAAGGATTTGGTTGAAAAATTAAAATCTTATCTCGTTGAGAAACATCGTAATGAGAGAGAGACGTTTGTAAGACCAGAGACAAATGCAATTTTCCCAAAAGATAATTTAAGTTATCTCGGCAATGTCATCAACAAGAAATCGAGAGAGTTTTATGAACGTCACGGCGTTGAGATAATAGAAGACGGATTGGAGAAACTGCATTCTAATGAAGAGACTGTCGTGATGACGACAAAACACTGCGTTCGTTATGCTAACAATATATGTTGCAAGGAGATAGGCAAGCCTGCAGAATCTTTATATCTCTTCAACGAAAAAGGACGATTCAGATTGGATTTCGATTGCAGAAATTGTTGTATGAAAGTGATAAAAGAAAAATAAAAATCATTATTTTTGTAGGTCAAATTTGATTAAAAAACATAACAGATATAACTATGTACAGAACACATACATGTGGAGAACTTCGTCTTGCTGATGCAGGAAAAGAAGTCGTTTTAAGCGGTTGGGTGCAACGCGTCCGTGACAAAGGCACTCTCTTATGGATCGACATCCGCGACAGATACGGATTGACACAGCTCTTCTTACAAGAAGGCGTCAGTTCAGCAGAAGTGATAGAAAAAGCTCGTACTTTAGGACGTGAGTTCGTCATCCAAGCAAAAGGAACAGTAATAGAAAGAGAATCAAAGAATCCAAATATCCCAACAGGAGAAATCGAGATTCAACTCAACGAGTTGAACATCTTGAATGCAAGTAAGACTCCTCCTTTCACAATTGAAGACAAATCAGACGGCGGCGACGACCTCCGCATGAAATATCGTTACTTAGACTTACGTCGTAATCCTTTGAAGAACAATCTCATCATACGTCACAATGTTGCTATTGAGACAAGAAGCTATTTGTCAGAACAAGGATTTATCGAAGTAGAGACACCATGTTTGATTAAATCGACACCTGAAGGAGCACGCGACTTCGTTGTTCCATCACGTATGAATCCAGGCGAATTCTACGCTCTTCCACAATCACCACAACAATTCAAACAATTATTGATGGTTGCAGGTTTCGACAAATATTTCCAAATCGTACGTTGTTTCCGCGACGAAGACCTTCGTGCCGACCGTCAGCCAGAGTTCACACAAATCGACTGCGAAATGTCATTCGTTGAACAAGAAGACGTTTTGAACACATTCGAAGGTTTGACAAAGCATCTCTTCAAGAAAGTCAAGGGATTGGAATTTGACAAATTCCCACGTATGACATGGCACGACGCTATGAAATATTAC
>JAFZDU010000081.1 GCA_017561025.1 Bacteroidales bacterium
ATTTATGAATTTTTCTTTGAGAAGATTTTTGTTTTTCTTGAAAGAACATAGCGAGCTATGTGATTGAAAGAAAGGCGAAAAGATTCCAAGAAAAAACATAAAGCATGCAAAAGTTTTAATTGTTACTGTCAAAAATTATTTGAACGGGGAATTTATAGAAGTCCCCTTTAGAGTCTAAAGTTTAAAGAGAGGGCGTTTAGGCGTCCTCTTTTTGTTTTTTACGGACCAACTGAGGCTTTTGTTTTTTGATAGTTTGCGTTTGGTGAATTTTGAAAAAAACTTTTTTGTTATTAGAAAAAACTTTCGTAATTTTGAGGTCTGAAAAATTAGGCGCTGACTGATGATTAAGACCTTAAATACAGTCTGTTGTCAGTTGTCTGTTTACCATTGACAAATAATAAAATATTAACACAAAAAAAAATAAATATCATGGAATTACCATTTGCAGAATCATGGAAGATCAAGATGGTCGAACCTATCAAGAAAAGTACACGTGAAGAACGTGAACAATGGATGAAAGAAGCTCATTACAACTTGTTCAACTTAAAAGCTGACCAAGTTTATATCGACTGTTTAACAGACTCAGGTACTGGCGCTATGAGCGACCGTCAATGGGCTGCTATGATGATGGGCGACGAAAGCTACGCTGGTTCATCTTCATTCTTCCGTCTTAAAGAAGTTATCACGCGCCTCACAGGCTTCGAATATGTTATCCCAACACACCAAGGCCGCGCTGCTGAAAACGTTCTCTTCAGCCACCTCGTAAAGAATGGCGACATCGTTCCTGGTAACTCACACTTCGACACAACAAAAGGCCACATCGAAAGCCGTAAAGCTTTCGCTATCGACTGCACAGTTGACGAAGCAAAAGATACACAATTAGAAGTTCCTTTCAAAGGTAATGTAGACGTTAAGAAACTTGAAAAAGTTCTCGCTGAAAACGCAGAAAAAGTTCCTTTCGTAATCGTTACTGTTACAAATAACACAGCAGGTGGTCAGCCTGTATCAATGCAAAACCTCCGCGAAGTTAAAGCTGTTGCTGAAAAATACGGCAAACGCGTTATCTTCGACTCAGCACGTTTCGTTGAAAATGCTTACTTCATCAAGACACGTGAAGAAGGTTATGCTGACAAATCTATCAAAGAAATCGTTAAGGAAATGTACCAATATGCTGACGGTATGACAATGTCAGCTAAGAAAGACGGTATCGTTAACATGGGTGGCTTCATCGCTACACATCACGAAGACTGGTTCGAAGGCGCAAAACGTTTCTGCATCCCATTCGAAGGCTACCTCACATATGGTGGTATGAACGGCCGTGACATGGACGCTCTCGCAGTTGGTCTCGACGAAAACACAGAACTCGACAACATCGAAACACGTGTTAAACAAGTTCAATACCTCGCAGCAAAATTAGACGAATACGGTATTCCTTACCAACGTCCTGTTGGTGGTCACGCTATCTTCGTTGATGCTGACCGCGTTCTCACAAACGTTCCTAAAGAAGAATTCCCAGCACAAACACTCGCTATCGAATTATACCTCGAAGCTGGCGTTCGTGGTTGCGAAATCGGTTACATCCTCGCTGACCGTGACCCTGTCACACGCGAAAACCGTTTCGGTGGATTAGACCTTCTCCGTCTCTGCATCGCTCGCCGCGTTTATACAAACAACCACATGGATGTTATCGCAGCAGCATTGAAGAACGTTTACGACCGTCGTAACGAAATCAAACACGGTGTACGCATCACATGGGAAACAGAACTCATGCGTCACTTCACAGTTCATTTAGAAAGAATTGAAGATTGATATAATCTAGTTTAAAGTTTAAGGTTTAAAGTTTAAGGTGAATACTCTTAATACTTTAAACCTTAATTCTTAAACCTTAATCCTTAAACCAAAATGGTCAGCATACTATTCATAATAGCATTGACATTTCCAGTGGCGGTAGCAGCTACAGCCTTTGGTATACAGGAGAAGAAAGAGTGGGGCAGAAGTATTATGTTCGCTCTTATATTCGCTCTCGGACAAGGTGTGATGTACAGTCTCGGCAGTCTGCTCGGCGGCACCTTCATGCATACGATGGCATCGGTGTCAAAATGGATAGTATTCGCCCTGTGTTTCTCGGTAGCATTCAGAATGCTGATCGACACTCTGAAGATAAAGAACGGAACCAACCTTTATCTCATCGAGAAGAAGAAACATCTTTTGCTTTTGTCGGTGGCTCTTGGCGTCAACGCTTTCATCGCCGGACTCATGGCCGACTTCATGCCTTTGTTACAAAATAAGACACCTTATGTTATCATGACTACAGCTTTTGTCTGGGCTGTCGTTTCTATGATGATACCATTTTCCAAAATGAAACTCACTGTCAACAGCCTTCTCAACGTAATATTCTCAGCGATAATCGTTGTGATAGGAATAGCACATGTTTTTTAATTGATAATTAAGCAGATTTAATTAAAAAAACATTAGACTTTTAACCTTAGTCTTTAGTCTTTTTTAGTATCTTTGCGCCTTAATTTTTATTGAGGCAGAAAATGATTCATCTTACAAAAATCTTTCGTTTTGAAGCAGCTCATGCCCTCATGGGATATGATGGCAGATGCCGTAACATTCATGGTCATTCCTACGAGATGCGCGTCACTATAAAAGGAATGCCAATCATGGACGACAGCAGTCCTAAAAACGGAATGGTGATGGACTTCGGCGACCTGAAACGAATCGTGAACGAAGAAATCATCGACCATTACGACCACGCCTTCATCATAAACCATAATATGTCTCAAGACTTTATCGATGAAGTGAAACGCAACTACGAGAGAATCATAGTGCTTCCTTACCAACCAACTACTGAATTGATGCTCATCGATTTCTCAAAGAAAATCAAGAGCAGACTTCCAGGAAACGTTCAACTCGTCAAGATCTTTTTGAAAGAGACAGAAGGATCTTTCGCCGAATGGATTGAAGAATAATAAATTGTATTTATAAATTAAATTAAAACAAATGAAAAAGTTTTTAATTACTTTATTGCTATTGGTGTTTTTTGCACCACTCGCAATGCAAGCTGATGAAATCATCATTGGTACAGGTACAGAAGAAGATGCTGCTGTGCCATTTAACACAGGCTATTCTTATTCATGGAATGAGACAATTTATCCAGGAAGTGAAATAGGCGATGCTTGTACAATCAACGCTGTCTCTTTCCACGGTAATGCAGCCGGCATTCTTACATTAAGAGAAGTCGACATCTACATGGGCATCACTCAAAGAGATGTTATGTCATCTTTATTGGACTGGACACCTGCTGCTGACCTCACCCTCGTCTATTCAGGTGAAAATGTCGTTATCGGCGACACAGCATGGGAAACATTCACTTTGGATGTTCCATTCTACTACAGCGGAAACGGTAACCTCGTCGTCGTCGTCGCTAAGAAATTAGACGGATACAACGGTCAATTGAAATGGTATTACACAAAGTCTGCAGAGACAGAAAATACAGTCATGTTCCGTCGTAACGACAGCACTGAATCAATCGCCGACGAATTTCCTAACGGCAATCAGGCTAACGGAAGATTGTCATACAGAGCTAACATAAAATTAGACGTTTCTTACGGAGAACTCGAGTCACCATTGTCAGTAAGCACATCATCATTGAACCTCGGCAACCGTCCTATCGGTGCTTGGATGGCTCCAATGGAAGTTGTATTGACATCAGAAGAACCTGTAACAATTTCTTCTATCACTTCATCAAATTCATTCTTCACACTCAACCAGATTGAGATGCCTTACGAGTTGACTCCAGAAAATCCACTCACATTGAAGGTCTCTCACTTCACAGGCAATGAAGGCATACAAAACGGCGAAATCAGCATCAACCATAGCTTCGGTTCTGATGTCGTTACAGTAACAGCAAACGCTTATACACCATCAATCTCTGACGTATGGGAAATGCCAAGAGTAATAGACGCTTATCCTTTCGTCGACTTACCAGAGTTCAGCGCTTTATATAACAACTACAACCTCCCAGGTGATGAGCAAGACGGCGCAGACGTTGTTTATCGTGTATCTTTCCAAGAAGAGACAACATTCTCAGCATTAGTGTCTGGCGCTAACGGCAAAGTCGCTTTGTATGCAACACACTTCAACGGTCAAGGCGGTCCTGGCGCAAACAACTACTACGGCGCATCTTCAGATGACGACGACGATGACAACACCGGAGAATACCAAGATCCATTGGGCGACTCATTCTTCTTCGACTTCGATGACGCTACATTGAACGGATGGAGAACTATCGACGCCGACGGTGACTATTACAACTGGAAAAGTTCTTTTGAATTAGGCGTTTGGGGTTATAATGATACAGAATGTATCTGCTCAGAATCATTCTCAACATCAGCTAACGCTGCTCTTCATCCAGATAACTATATCGTTACTGAAGGTTGCTATACCATCACAGAAAATTCAACATTGTCATTCCATGTTATCCCATTGGATACATATTACAGTGATGAACACTATGGCGTTGCTGTATCGGCTGACGGTGTCAACTTCACAACAATTTGGGAACATACAGTACAATATAATGAAGTAGCAGAATGGCAATACAAAACCGTTGACCTAAGCGCATACTCTGGACGTAACATGTATATCGCTCTACGTCACTTCGATTGTTCTAACGAATATGCTATCTGCGTAGATAATGTTCAACTTACTCCAGGTCGTGGCGAAAGAGGCAACAAAATCCAAAACCTCACAGTGCCAGCTGGTGTTTATTATCTCGTAGCATCTGCAACAAGCCAATTCTCAGTGTCTGTCAACACAAGCAATGACGGTTACAACACAGTTGCTGAAGTCCTTGCCCAAGAAGTTGGCAATAACGCAAAAGTGACATGGAGCTGGAATTTCATGAGCAAAGAAGTCGCTAAAGAAGAAACTCCAGAAGTGTCATACTTCAGAGTTTATAGAGAGGATGTCACTCCAAACCAAGAAATAGGTTTTGAACTTCTCGCTGATAACATTACTGATACAACATACGTTGACGCAACATGGGCTAGTTTAACTCGAGGCGTTTACAGATACGGAGTCTCTGTTGTCTATACTGATGGCTATGAAACTCCTATCGTATATTCTAACGAGCTGGATAAGAACATGACAACATCTGTTACAGTTAATGTTGACGCAGCTAACGGCGCTTCAGTAGCAGGTACTCAAGTCACTTTCTCAAACGTAACCGAAACATCATACGTGTATAATGTCACTTTAGACGCAACAGGTTCTTACACATGGAACGACTTCCGCATTGGTGTTTATGAATATACTATCGCTATGGAAGGCTTTGAGTCATGCGCAACAGATGAGATTATACAAATCAATTACGCAACAGTTGTTGAATGTACTCTCGAAGAAATGTTCCAACTTGGTGACTTCTACGTCTCTCCAACAGGATGGGCAATGTGGAATAACAACGGCGCTTCTTATACAGTGATGTTAGACGGACAAACAGTGGCAGAGGTTACAACACCTTATTATCAATTTGACGTTACAAGCCTTGTTCAAGATCAAGAATATACAGCTAAAGTTGTTGGCGCAACAACAATGGAATATACATGGACATACAACGCATGTGACAACTATGCTGACGCTACAGACTTCGAAGCTGTTGTCAACGGCAAGAATGTTGAACTCTCATGGGTTCTCCCAATCGGCGCTTGTTCAAAAGAATTCATGTTCGACTTTGAAAACGGCACATTGGACGGATTCGTGACTATCGACGCTAACGAAGACGGCGCAACATGGATGAACTCTAAACAATATTCAAGTGCCGACTGCGGTTATGAAAGTCAATACAGCGCTATCTCATGTTCTTACTACAACTTCTATGACATAGAACCAAACGACTATTTGGTAACAGCTAAGAAATATAACATCACAGGCAGCTCTAAACTCATCTTCAGAGTATGTGCAGAAAATCAAATGTACGCTGCTGAGCACTATGGCGTTGCTATCTCAACAAACAGCAACACTAACGCTGATGACTTTACAACAATCTGGGAAGAGACATTGACAGCAAAAGCAGGCGCTAAGGTAGGACGCAACGACCGCGCTCAAGGTACATACTATGAAAAAGTCATCAACTTAAGCGCTTACGCTGGTCAGGATGTTTATATCGCTATACGTCACTTCGGTTGCTATGGTCAGTTCTTCATCAATATCGACAACTTGACATTGACAACATCTGCTAAAGAAGATCCTAACTACTCAGAATATGAAGTCCTCGGCGCTATGATTTACCGTAACGGTGAACTCATCACAGAAACACCTGTCGACGCTGAGTCATATACTGACGTTGCTCCAGGTTATGGCGACTTTGAATATTCAGTAAGAGTTGTCTTTGGCGGCGAAAAAGAATCATACTACGCAATGTCATGTCCATTGACAGACGAAGCTACAGTCGTTAGAGTTTGTGACGCTCCTAAGAACCTCCACGGTGAAGAAGGCATTAACGGAAACGGCGAGTCAGGTGTATCATTGATATGGCCTTACACAATGCACGGTTCAGAATGGTTATATTATGATGACGCTTCAACACCAACAGGTCTCGGTCTCGGCGGCGATAGATTCTATTGGGGTATCATGTTCCCAGCAGAAGATCTCGAGTTCTACGGCGGCACTTATCTTACAAAAGTTGCGATGTACGACAAAGAAGGTCACGACGGTAGCATCAACATCTATTACGGTGGCGATAACGCTCCAGAAATTTTGGTTCACAGCCAACCTTACTTATGTACAGGCGTGAATGACTTTGTTGAGTTTGACCTCACGGCACCACTTCCAATAGATCCTACTATGAACTTATGGGTTACATTCACCAACAACACAGGTAGTTATCCTGCAGCAGGTTGCGCTTCAACAGGCGACCCTAACGGACGCTGGATCTCATTTGACGGCAGCTATTGGGTTGACGTAGCAACACAAGCGATGAACTACACATGGATGATCCGTGCTTTCGTGACAAGCGAAATCAAAGGCGCTATGGAACTCAACAACAGAGAAGAAGTCTTCGAACATTATAACGTATATCGTGGCACTTCAAACGATAACTATGAAGTCGTTGCTGAAACAAAATTAGGTAACTACTTCGATGTTGTTGAAGCTGGCACATACTACTATCAAGTGACATCAGTATTTACTATGGACGGTGAAGAATGCGAGTCAGCACCAGCAAACTCATACGACGAACCGGAACAAGACTATATCGTTGTTGAAGTATTGTCAATCGGTGAAAACGGCGTCAACGGCATGATGGTTTATCCAAACCCAACAAACGCTAACTTAAACGTAACAGTTGAAGGTTTGAACAGCATCGTTATCATAAACACATTAGGTCAAGTCGTATATGAAATCGCTGCTGATTCCGACAGCGCTCTCATCGACATGACACAATTTGAAGCAGGTGTTTATATGGTACGCATCGTCACAGACAACGGCGTCGCTGTTGAACGTGTCACTGTAGTAAAATAATAATAGTAAGAAATTCAGAACTTCAGAACTTCAGAACTTCAGAACTTCAGAACTTCAGAGCTTTTTGAGGTTTTGAGTTTCTGAGATTCTGAAATTCTAAAAAAAAGTTCCGTCAGGGACGAAAGATTATAGGCAGGTGGTGAAGCGCGTAGCGCGGAACCCCTGCTTTTTTTGTTTAGGATTTTATAAGACTACAAAAAAAATTAACAATATGTGATTGACGCGTCTCAGGTGACAACGGACGATATGACCATAGTTCCTGTTGAAAAGTTTCACACTGCTCTATTTTATTTTGTAAGTCCTTTGAAATCATAAAACAAGATCATTATTGTTATAATTACAAAGATAACAAATTTAACAACACAAATATTTTTACACCGCCATTTTTTTTATTTTACACCGCCAAATTGCAGTTTTACACCGCCACTTTTTTGAATCTCAAAACTTCAGAATCTCAGAACTTCAAAAGGACCAAAGTTCAATGGTTAAAAATCATTCCTAATTTGAAAGACGTGTCAATCACAGATTGTTATTTTTTTTGTGTGATTGACGCGTCTCTACAATTCCTAATTAAAAAAAACTTTAGTCATTAGCCATTAGCCTTTTGCCATTTTTCTTATCTTTGCAACTATGATATCAGTACAAAATCTTAGCATGCAGTTTACAGGTGAAGACCTCTTCACCGACATCAATTTTATGATTCGTGAGAAAGACAGAATAGGTCTCGTCGGCAAGAACGGCGCCGGCAAGACTACTCTCATTCGTCTTCTCTGCGGACTCGAACAACCTTATAAAGGCGACGTGATAATGTCGGACGACGTCACTGTCGGCTATCTTCCTCAGGAGAAGAACGTCAAGAGTGAGAAGACTGTCCTCGACGAGGCGATGACTGCCTTTGAAGAATATTACGAGATAGAACGTCAGCTCGTTAAATTACAAGATGAACTGTCTAACAGAGAAGACTATGAAAGCGCTTCATATCAGCGTCTATGTGAGAAGATGAGTCATCTCAACGAGCGTCTGGCGCTCATGGGCGGTCATTCTATAGAAGGCGAGGCTGAGCAGATTCTCATTGGTCTCGGCTTCGAACACGACGACATGCAGCGTCCGATGAGAGAGTTCAGCAACGGATGGCAGATGCGCGTGGAACTCGCTAAGATACTTCTCCGTAAACCTCAGCTGCTGCTCCTCGACGAACCTACCAACCACCTCGACATCGAGTCAATACAATGGCTGGAAGGTTTCTTGAAAAACTATTACGGCGCCATCTTCATGGTGTCGCACGACAGAGCGTTCCTCGACCATATCACCATAAGAACGATAGAGATCTCTTGCGGCAAGATTTACGATTATAAGTGTTCTTATTCTGAATTTATTGAGAGAAGAGAAGAACGTATTGATATCCAGAAGGCTGCCTTCGACAACCAGCAGCGTGAGATAAAAGAGATAGAGGCTTTCATAGAACGTTTCAGATATAAGGCGACAAAAGCAAAACAGGTGCAGTCGCGTGTCAAACAGCTCGAGAAGATGGACATGGTGCAGATCGACGACCAGGATAAGTCGGTCATGCATTTCAAGTTCCCGCCAGCGCCGCATTCAGGCAAGGTGACTCTCGAACTGGAGAACGTGTCGAAGTCATACGGCGAGAAAAACATCCTTAACAACATAAACCTCCTCATCCCAAGAGGGGAGAAGATAGCTTTCGTGGGACGTAACGGCGAAGGTAAGTCGACCTTGTCTAAAATCATCGCTGGCGTCTTGGATTATGAGGGCGAGGTGAAACTTGGTCACGAGGTGAAGATTGGTTATTACGCCCAGAACCAGCAGGATATGCTGGATCCTGAGAAGACCGTCTTCGAGACTCTCGACGACGTGGCTACAGGCGACATGCGCGTGAAGGTGAAGTCGCTGCTTGGTGCTTTCCTCTTCAGCGGTGAGGCGATAGAGAAAAAGGTGAAGGTGCTGTCAGGCGGTGAGAAAGCACGTCTCTCTTTGGCTAAGATGCTGCTTTTCCCAACGAATCTGCTCATCCTCGACGAGCCTACCAACCATCTCGATATGCTGTCGAAAGATATTTTGAAGTCGGCATTGCTCCAGTTCGACGGCACCTTGATAATCGTTTCTCACGACCGTGACTTCCTCCAAGGTCTGACAAACAAGGTTTATGAATTCAGAAAACCTAACATCAAAGAATATATCGGCGACATATACGATTTCCTCGAAGAGAAGAAGATGAAGGAACTCGACGACCTCAACAAGAAGATGAAGTCGCAGCCTGTAGAGAACAAGGTGTCGCAAAGCAAACTCGACTACGAGGCCAAGAAACAAAACGACAGAGAGATAAAACGTATCGAGAGAGAGATAAAGAAGATTGAGGAACAGATTGAATCTATGGAGATGGAGATCGCAGAGATGGACGCAGTGATGTCGTCACCTACCGACCATCCTCATATCAGTATCGACAACGCCTGGTATTCATCATACGGCGAGAAGAAAGATAAGCTTCAAGACCTGATGAATCAGTGGGAAGAGAAACAGATGGAGCTTGAAAGATAATCCTTAAGGTGATTTCTATAAATTGCTTTGCAAATGATTTATGAATTTTTCTTTGAGAAGATTTTTGTTTTTCTTGAAAGAACATAGCGAGATATGTAATTGAAAGAAAGGCAAAAAGATTCCAAGAAAAAACATAAAGCATTTGCAAAAGTTTTAATCGTTACTGTCAAAAATTATTTAAACGGGGAATTTATAGAAGTCCCCTTAATTCTTTATAATAAAGAAAACACCTATCACTATAATAACGACGCCAATCCATCGTGTCAGCGGTATGCTTTCGTGTAATATCAAGGCAGACGCTAACATGCCGAATATGTAGCTTATGCTAGTCATAGGATAAGCCATGGAGAAGTTATAATATTTCAGCATGTATATCCATAAGCCTGCCGCTATTAAAAAGCTTGCAAGAGAAGCGAAGATTGGTATGTTGACAAGACTTCTTAAAAAAGAAAGAGAGAGTTCCAGGTTTCCCACCTTATTCATCGAGTGTTTGAGGAATACCTGCCCTGATGTCAGGAATAAACTCTGTAATATTCCAATGATGATAAATTTCAGCATCGTGATAAGAGGTATTAGTTATAAATGACGAATGGCATCAATGCTTGAACGCCTTCTGTTTTGCTGATGTTTTCTATAGCTTCGAGATATTTGTAAGAACTGCCCAAGTTCTTTTTCATGACAGCTTTAGTATAATATTCTTGTGTCTCAGTCTTGAAAAGATTTTGAAGAGGATCTTCTTGTTTAGGGAATTCTTTTATTGAATATGAAGTGAGACATGCTTTGTCGGCAGCGTAAGCTATAGCCTTGTCGATGCCGCCGAGTTCGTCGACCAGACCTATTTCGATAGCGTCGGTGCCGCTCCATACTCTTCCTTGTCCGATGCTGTCGACGAAGGTCTTGCGCAATCCTCTTGTCTCAGCGACCAATGTGATGAACTCGTCGTAAGTGTCGGTGACGTGTTTCTGCATCATTGTCATCTGATAAGGACTTAATGGTTTATATAAAGAACCGAAGTCGGAGTTTTCGTTTGTCTTTACCTCGTCGAAAGTAAGACCTACTTTGTCATTAAGGAAACCTTTGAGGTTAGGGAATGTTCCGAACACGCCGATAGAACCAGTCAAGGTGTTAGGGTCGGCGAAGATGTAGTCTGCTGTCGATGAGATCCAGTAGCCGCCAGATGCTGCGTAGCTTCCCATTGAGACGATGACAGGTTTCTCTTTTGCTGCGAGTTCCACTTCGCGGCGTATCACTTCTGATGCTACCGCGCTGCCGCCAGGTGAGTTGACTCTCATGACGATAGCCTTGACTTTCTTGTCAGTTCTTGCCTTACGTATCGCTGCTGAGAGGGTAGTGGAGCCGATTGTAGTATCGTCGCCTTCACCATCGATGATTTGTCCTGAAGCATAAACGATAGCGATATTGTCTTCGCCTTTCATCAATTCTGGTCTTACCTTAGCATATTGAGTGTTCTTGATGATGTTTACCTTCTTTTTGTCGGCAGTGTTGGTGAGTTCGTGGAGTTTAGCAAGAAGTTGGTCTTTGTAAATCAACTCATCGATGAAGCCATAGTCGACAGCAGCTTGAGTGTCGAACATCAAAGTCAGTTCGTCAGCCATTTTGTTGATAGTCTCTATTTCGATATTTCTTGATGCGCTGATGTCGCTGCATATCTTGTTCCACATAGAATTCAAATATACGCTTGTCTGTTCGCGGTTGGCGTCGCTCATCTCATCGAGGAAATAAGGTTCAACGGCGCTCTTGAATCTGTTGTTAGCAGGTCTGATGATCTGCATCTCGATATCTAATTTCTCGAGAAGATGTTTGTAGAAAGTGCCTTGTGTAGCAATGCCGTGGATGTCTAAGACGCCGTCAGGAAGCATGTAGATCTTATCCGACACGCTGGCGAGATAATATGCGCTTTGAGTGTAAGCTTCTGCATAGCTGATTAAGAATTTGCCTGATTCTTTAAAACTGATGAGACGGTTTCTTATCTCTTCGATATTGGCTGTCGATGTGCCAATATCAGACAGATTCAAGAAGATGCCTTCGATGTTAGCGTCGGTAGCGGCAGCGTCGATATTGTTGAGGATGTCGTTCATGCCAGCCATGTCGATCTTGCTTGTGTTGAAATACATCGCGAGACTGTTGCTGTTAGTCCTTTCAGGGATGTCATAGTTGAGATTCATGTAAAGGACAGTCTTTGGTTTTAAAGTGACGTTAGTCTCCGATGACTTTGCTATTGAAGCAATTAGGCTGCCGAAAATGAATATCACGACAACCAATAATAAGACTGCAGAACCGAGGAAGGATGCAAAGAATGTTTTAAAGAATGACTTCATAAGTCTATGATTATTAATTATACTTGAGTTAGTTTATTTTTGCTTCAAAGATACAATTTTTTTAATTAGGAGTTAGGAATTATTTTAAGTCTTGTAGTCTTTCTCTTGGGCGTTCCGGCTCCGCCGTCGGGCTTTCCGCTATATCTTTGTTCGCCTCCGCTATCGCTGCGTCTCGCAAAGGATGCCGCTCCAATCCCTAACGCAGAGGAGCTGCTAGCACTGAGCCGTGGGCTTTGAGCAAGGTCACTGAGCCTGTCGAAATGTTTTCCTTTCTCGCAAAGACGCAGAGCAACGCAGAGAATTACTTTGCGACACTTTGCGCCTTTGCGAGAGAATAGTTCCGAAGTAACGACAGAATATGATTTTTTCTGTCGTAATTAAAAAGCCGCACGGCGGTGCGGCTCTACATGAAATATCACTAATTATCCCCAGAACTCCTGAATCCCTGATCCCCAGAACTCCACAGATCCTTAAATCATGAACTCCTGAATTAGGGTTGCTGAGCTTGTCGAAGCGCCGCTCGTTGTGCCTTCGACAGACTCAGACATCGTGCATGAAATCTGTTGACTGTTGACTGTTGTCTTATTAAAGCCGAAGGCTAATAATATAAAAACCAGAATTACTCTCATAATTGCAAAGGTAAGAAATTTTCTTAATTTTGCGGTTGTAAAATAGGTATTATGAAAGGACTTTCTTTTATTCTTCTTGGTTCCAATATGGGTAATCGTGAAGAACTTTTGGGCGAGGCTATAGAGCTGATAGAACTGCGTTGCGGCAAGGTGGTTTTAAAGTCGTCCTTATATGAATCTGAACCTTGGGGCTTTGAGACGGAGAATCTGTTTTTAAATCAAGCTATAGCTATAGAATCTGCATTGGCTCCTTATGATTTGCTGAAGGAACTGCTCACTATAGAGGCGGAGTTGGGTAGGAAGAGGAAGGAGAACCATGTAGGTTATGAGTCGCGTCCTATCGACTTGGATATTATTTATTATGACGATATTATCAATGACGATAAAGATCTGACGCTTCCTCATCCAAGGCTGCATCAGCGTCGCTTCGTGCTTACGCCTTTGTGTGAGATGGCTCCCGACTTCATCCATCCTGTCTTTAAAGTAAGTAACAAGGTGCTGCTCGAACGATGTGAAGATGAGCTAGGCGTAAGGATTGTTAAATGAGATGAAAAAGAAAAGGTTGCCTGATTGAGCAACCTTTTTTATTTTGGATCAACAGATGATTATTCTTTTACTGTTGTGATTGTTACGTTAGCGCGACGTAATTGTGGCAACAAATCTTCTATTTCTGGATATTGTCTCATTAACTTATGTAATGTCTCTTCTTTTTCAGAAGCTGCTTTGAGTTCTTCAACGATTTGTTTTTTGTCGTTGATGTCTGAACCTAAGATAGCGTTGTAGAGACCTTCCCAGTCAGATCCGTTAGAATGAATCTGGATGTGTGATTCATCTAGGTATGTGTTGAGTTCGCTTTGAACCAATTCAGCAGCTGCTTTGGCGCGATCTTCTGCGAGGGATTTGTTTGATTCTTCACCGCCTTCTGGTGAAGCGTATCCTTCAACGATGATGTTTTCTATTTTGAAGCCGTTTTGTATTTCTTTAGAAGCTCTGTTGATAGCGTCGATGTTTGTTTGAGATTTGAGCTTTTCTGATTCGTTGTGAGGGAATTTGATGCTAGCGTGGTTAGTATGATAAATAGTAAATGTCTCTATTGTATCAATTTCTTTAACTTGGTTTGCAGCTTGTTCTGCCAAGGCGTCTTGGATAGCTTGTTTTACTTCGTCGATAGTGATGCAGCATTCTGGTTCTTCTTCAACGGCATAGCAAGCGTTGTTGAGTTTGTAGCGCAAACCGACGTTGAGTGTAGTGCGCCAGTCGTTGTGTATGCCTGAAGCCATCACGTCTAACATGTCGCTGTCGACATATTCTGTTGTGATGTCACCGTAAACATCGAATTTTTGGTTTACGATGTAGTTGAGTTCGATACCGAAAGGCACTGTCATAGCGATTCTTCTGTCGTTGATGCCGCCGCCTTTGATGTTGTTGTTGTTTTCGAATTCATAGCCGGCGTATTTTTTGCTGCCGTCAGCGAATGTTGTTCTAGCTCTGTATTGCATCTGGCCGAGACCGAGGTGAGCGTAGACGCCATAACGGCGAGCTTCGTCATAACCGAAGATAAAGCCTACGAGGTCGGCTGCGATATTTACGTTAGCTTCATAGTAGTCGGCATAGTCGAGAGTGAAGTAGTTGTCGTATTTGCCTGTGTAGATGCCATAACCAAATTTAGCGTATATTCTGTAGAAGTTATGGAAGTCGTAGCCGATACCTACGTTCATATTGCCTCTTACGTTAGCGAAGTTGTATTGGTTGTCGCCGAACAAGAAAGAAGCGCCTCCGTCAGCCATGACATACCAATAGTTGCAGTAAGGGTCTTCTCTTTTGAAGATATTAGCTTCGCTGCCTAATCTGTAGCTGGCGCCGAGGTTTATTGAAGTGAACCAGTCGTTATGTTGTCCTGTTGCGTGACCGTCGAGTATGTCGGTGTCGGTGTAGTTGGCTGTGTAGTCCAAGCTGACTTTCCAGTTGTTGTTGATTGCATAGTTAAGCTCAACGCCCATAGGTATAGTCGCTGCTACTTTTCTGCCGTCTCTTTCGTCGTATCCGTTTTCGTAGACGTTGTTGTCATTGTTGTCGTTAAGTTTGATTCTGTATCTTACCTGACCGATACCGATATGAGGGACGAGGTTGATTTTTCTGTCAGGGTTATAACCTAAGATGATGTCGGTTAAGCTGATGGTCAAATTAAGGTTGGTTTCGAAATAATTTGACTTGTTGATGTTGACGTTTTCGAATTTGCCGTTCAAGCCGCCGAATCCTAAGTTAGCCTTAATACCTAAGATATTGTCAAATTGATAACCGATGCCGATGTGTCCGTTGAGACCTAGTTTCATTCCTGAATTATCGCCGTTCAATAATCCTAATCCCAAATCACCGGATACGTAAGCGTAATCGTTGAAATTGTTCGTGTTGTTTTCTGCATTGTCATTTTGACCGAAGAATGTGACTGGTGACAAGGCCAAAATCATTATCAGAAATAGTTTTTTAAAGTTTAATTTGTTCATATTCTTTAAATTTGTTAGTTATAATAGAATCTAGCTAATAATTTGCAAATATAAATATTTTGCAAAAAGTTTAATATCTATAAGCAAAAAAAAATCAAAAAAAAGTCGCCGAAGCGACTCTTTTGCAAGTTGGTGAAAATCATTCGACTAAGGCTACAAATTCTGGGAGATCCTGCATGTTGGCGAATTCCATATCGTTTTTAGCCATGTTTTTTAACTTATAATCTTTTTTGATTGCCTTTGCAAGATGTTTGAGGCTCTTGTCGACATCTTTGGTTCTGGCAGCGATGATGGCATGCAGATATAATGTCTTGCCGTTTTCTTCAAGGCATTTTACTGTCTCTTCTGCAACAGTGTATCTCTTGTCTAAGGTCTGTGCTAATGCAACGTTATAGTCGCAGTTAGGATTGTCTTTTGTCATCAGTCTGATGGCTTTGTCGTAGTTGCCTTTGTTGATATGTACTACGCCTTCGTTGTAGCTGGTGTTGAGCCCCAGGCTTTTGGCTTGGTTGAACATGGCAGCTGCTGTCTCGTAGTCGTTTTCTATTATTGCGACAACGCCTAAGTTGTTATAGGCTTCAGCCAAGAGGTCATCTATTTCTATAGCCTGTTTCAAGAGATGTTTGGCGTGTCTGTGGTCGCCTTTTTCAATAGCTACTGCGCCAGCGTTGCAATATGGTTCAGGGCAGCTAGGATAAGTCTCGATGGCAGTGATATATATCATCTCCTTGTTCTTGAGTTCTTTTACTAAAGAGGCTGCATACATCATCTGGTCGCAGCTCAACGACTTAGGCTTGCTTGTACAGGCGTTGGTAATCTGTTCGTCTGTCATGCTAGGCTCTATTGTGTTGACCTTTACGATAGTGCGTCGCAATGAAGGGAAGATGCTTTTCTCGAACTCAGGGTATTGCTTCATGTATTTGTTCAATTGTGCGACTCTTTCTTCAGGAGACTGGTTTTTCAATGTGTTGATGATGGCGTCTTTGTCTTTGATGTCAGAGTTTTTGATGGCGTTCATCAAGCCGTCCCAGTCTGCTCCCTTGCCTTGAGTGATGAAGGTGATGTCGTTGACGTTCTTGTAGCTTACATGTGAGTTTTTCTGAGCTGATAATGACTCTAATCTTTTCTTCAAGAAGTTTTCTGTCATCTTGGCTCTTTTGTTTGACAAGTTTTTATTGTAATTCAGAGGACCTTCAGGTGAAGCCCAGCCTACAATCTCTATATTGTCGATGTTCCATCCTTTCATGATGTGTGAGGTGAGTTCGTAGACTGCGTTTTTGTTTTGAACGTCTTTATTCAAAGGCACTGCCCAGTTGATGGCGTCGGAATTGACCATGAAATAGATGTCGCCGTTGTCGCTCACTACATTCTGGTTCATGTCGGGTGTGGCATAAGCCTTTTTAAGAGCTGTCTTGTCGATGTTCTGTGCAGTGTTGATGACACCTTCTGCAATCAGGAATGCATCGCATAATGCAAAGTCTTCCTTGTCCTTTATTGCTTTCTGGTGATGGTGAACGGTCTCGCTGAACTTATACACTATTGGTTCAACGATAAGCAGTGAGTTGTACATCTGGTCGATGTATGGAATTGTCACGGTGTAGGAAAAGGTGCCGCCTTGTCTTTTGCTGACGACAACACCCTCGCCATCGACTTTTTCACCGATGAAGTTCAATGAAGGCAACATGGTCTCGCCTTCTTCATAAACCAGGATGGGGGTGAGGTTCATGACGGTCTTCTTGTTGAAGTATTTTGGAGGGAACTCGGCTTCAATAGTCACAGTGACCATATTGCCTTTGTTTTCCAAAATCTCAGGCGTTGCACTTAAGTAAACCTTGTCGATGTGCTTCGCCATGCTTTTGATGTCATGATTCTTGGCATGAAATATCATTGGTGTCATAATCATTATGACAACCATGATGGTCTTTAATAATGAACTAGTCTTTTTCATCTTTTGTTGTTTTTTATGTTTGAGAAAAAACAAAGATGAAAGGTCTTGGTTCAATGTTTTTTTATTTTTTCCAAAGAGCGTTGAAAATGTCGTACATCACAATTCCAGCTGTTATCGAAACGTTGAGAGAGTGCTTCGTTCCTTCTTGAGGTATCTCAATGGCGTTGTCGCAATATTGCAGTATCTCGTCATCGACGCCGTCTACTTCATTGCCGAAGATGTATGCGCTTTTCTCTTTATGAGGATATTCGCTGAGTGTTACGCTGCCTTCTATCTGCTCTACAGCATTGATGGTGTAGTCGTTTTCCTTTAAATAATTGCATGCTTCTTCCGTTGAATCGAAATAGCGCCATTTCACGCTTTCTTCCGCGCCTAAGGCAGTCTTGTGAATCTCGCGATGCGGAGGACATGCTGTTATGCCGCACAAGAAAATCTCGCCAACTCGGAAGGCGTCGGCAGTGCGGAAAAACGAACCGATATTGCTCAATGAACGAACATTATCCAAAACGATAATAACATCTAATTTTTCAACTTGTTGATATTCAGATAAACTTAATCTGTTCAACTCTGGCATTGTTAATTTACGCATCCTGTGTCTATTTTCCTACAAAAATAATGTTTTATCAAAAACGAAACGACAATAAAAATATTTATCTTTGTAGAATAAAGAAAAATTAAAATAACGGAAGGTTTTATGGCAAAGACAGATAAAGAAAATCAAGAACTTGAAACCCCTTTGATGAAACAATACTATTCCTTCAAGGCTAAATATCCGGAGGCCTTGCTGCTGTTCAGAGTGGGTGACTTTTATGAGACTTTCGGTGAAGATGCTATAAAGACTTCCGAGATTCTTGGCATAGTGCTTACTAAACGCGGGAAATCTGCTGCTACAGCCACAGAGCTTGCCGGATTCCCTCATCATGCTCTCGACACTTATCTGCCTAAACTTGTCAAAGCCGGACAGAAAGTCGCTGTGTGCGAACAGCTCGAGGATCCTAAACTCACCAAGAAAATCGTTAAACGCGGCATCACTGAGCTGGTGACGCCTGGCATTACTTACGATGATAACGTTCTGGTACAAAAGGAAAACAACTTCCTGGCTTCTATTCACATCGAAGAGAAAGAGTCGGGAGTGGCGTTTCTAGATGTCTCGACAGGCGAGTTCTATCTTACTCAAGGCAATAACGAATATATCGACAAGCTGCTTCAGAGCTTCAATCCTTCTGAAGTGCTTTGCCAAAGAAACAAACGCAAGTCGTTCATAGAGAACTTCAGCGACAAGTATTATCTCACCGTGTTCGACGACTGGGTCTTTACCGATGACTATGCCAACGACATCCTCACTCGTCATTTCAACACTAATTCTCTTAAGGGTTTCGGCGTAAGTGATTTTCCTAAAGGCATAATAGCGGCTGGAGCTGCTATCCATTATCTTCACGAGACCCAACATGATAAGATTTCGTATATAAGCTCCTTGTCACGCATCGACCAAGGTCAGTTTGTGTGGCTTGATAAATTTACCATCAGAAACCTCGAGCTTCTTCATTCTCAAAACGCTAACGCCAAGACATTGATAGATGTAATAGACAAGACTTCATCGCCTATGGGCAGCCGCCTGATGCGTCGTTGGCTCTCTCTCCCTCTGAAAAATAAGGAGCAAATCGCAGCACGTTATGAGGTGGTGGATCATTTTGTAAATAACAATGACTTGATATCTGCTTTTGAGGATTCTATACGTCAGATAGGCGACTTGGAACGTCTCATCTCCAAGGTGTCCTTGCTGCGCGTCAATCCTCGAGAACTGCTGCAGGTGGCAAGAGCGCTCGACCAAATAGAGCTGATAAAGAGACTTTGCGCTGAAAGCGACAATGAGGCTCTTAAGTTGTATGCTGAGCAGCTTAATGTATGCGATACTATCAGACAAAGAATCAAGAATACGGTGAATACCGAATCGCCGGCAGTGTTGTCGAAGGGCAATGTCATCAATGATGGCGTTGATGATGAGCTTGACTCTCTCCGTAAGCTGTCTCGCTCTGGAAAGGACTATCTTGTAGACATTCAAAGAAGAGAAGTGGCTGCTACGGGAATATCTTCTTTGAAAATTGGATATAATAATGTGTTCGGATATTATCTGGAAGTGACGAATCTTCATAAAGACAAGGTGCCTGCCGAGTGGATACGCAAGCAGACTTTAGCTAATGCTGAGCGTTATATCACGGAGGAACTTAAGGAATATGAACAGAAGATATTGGGAGCCGATGAGAAGATACATGCAATAGAAGAGCGTCTTTATCTGGAGCTGATAAATGCCTGCGGCGAGTTTGTGGCACCTATTCAACTTGATGCTTCTCTCGTCGCTAAGATCGACTGCCTGCTCAGTTTCGCTGCAGTGGCAATAAAGAATAATTACGTAAAACCACAGATAGATGATTCTTATGTCATCGATATTAAAGAAGGTCGCCATCCTGTCATAGAACAGATGATGCCTGTTGGCGAGCAATATATTTCCAACGACGTTTATCTTGATAGAGAGAAACAACAGATCATAATAATCACCGGACCTAATATGTCGGGTAAGTCGGCATTGCTGCGGCAGACTGCCTTGATAGTGCTGCTCGCTCAGATAGGATGTTTCGTTCCTGCCGAGTCTGCTCGTATCGGTTTGGTAGATAAGATTTTCACTAGAGTAGGCGCGAGCGACAATATCTCTTCCGGCGAGTCGACTTTCATGGTTGAGATGAATGAGACAGCGAGCATCTTGAATAATATTTCCAACAGAAGCCTCGTGCTCCTCGATGAGATAGGAAGAGGAACAAGTACTTACGATGGTATAAGTATAGCCTGGGCTATCACTGAATATCTTCACGAGCATCCGCAATGCAGGGCTAAGGTGTTGTTCGCCACACACTATCACGAGCTTATAGAGATGGAGAACTCTTTCAAGAGAATCAAGAATTATCACGTGAGCGTCAAAGAGATGAACGACAAGGTTATCTTCTTGAGAAAGCTGAAGAAGGGAGGCAGTGCGCACAGCTTCGGTATCCACGTCGCGGCGATGGCAGGAATGCCTCGTAAGGTCATCGATAGAGCTGATGCCTTACTGGCTATGTTGGAGAAGTCGCATTCGCATGATAATTTGAATAATGCGGTGAAAGAAACGAAGAACAACTGCGATATGCAGCTTAGTTTCATTCAGTTGGACGACCCTCTTTTATTGCAGATCAAGGAGGATATCTTGAATATCAATATAGATATCTTGACACCGGTGGAAGCGCTTATGAAACTTAATGAAATCAAGAAGCTATTGAAGTAAAGTAGGAAAAGACAAAGGCTAAAGATTGACACCAACCTTTAGCCTTTTATCTTTAGCTATTAGCCATTAGCACTTAAAACTGTCTTATTGCTCTTGCATAATTTCTGAGAGCCAGTTTTGAGCATTTCTTTATATCGCCATGGAAGTCTATTCTCCATGCTTGTCCGTTGTCGTATTCGGAGCTTGTCCAATACCATCCGTAGATTAGTTTTGAATTGTTTTCTTTAAGAGTTTGGTTGATTTTGCCATCGGCTTTGGCGGCTTCAATGAGTTTGATGAGCTCACCCGTTGATGGAAGGTACCATTCTTCGCCTTCTTCGCGGCTGTATTTCGCTGCTATAGGCTTTACGTCTCCCAATTGCTGCAATATATAAGATGTGTATATTTTGCCTAATCCTGGATTTAGTTCTGTGTTGGCTTCTGTTTCGTCAGGGATATTGACGATGTCTTGGCAGTAGACGTAATTGGATTCTTCTGTCCATTTTCTTTTTTCTTGTTGAAGTGATACGGCGAGTCCGTGGCCTTGGTCATCTATGTAGAACACTACGCCTTGGGTGTTGTCAGAGAAAGTGTAGATGTCGCCGATCTGTATGTTTTGCTGAGCTTTAGCGAAAGTGCTCATCAATAATAGTAATGCTAAAAGTTTAAATGTTTTCATAGTCTGAGATTTTAAATTATACTCGCAAATATATAAAAAAAGTCAACAAGTCAACAAGACTACAAGACAACAAGTTTTTTAGTAATGAAGTAAAGAAGTTAATGTAGAGACGTTTCAATGATTCCTATAAAATAAACACATATTGAAGCGTCTAATTAATTAGGAATTAGGAATGATTTTTTTAGTAATGAAGTAAAGAAGTAATGAAGTAAAGAAGAAAAACCTTGATGCCAGAACTTTTGAATTCCTGAAACCCTGAACTCCTAAAAAAACTTCTGAGATTCTGAATTTCTGAATTTCTGAGTTTCTTATCTGGGCGTTCCGGCTCTGCCGTCGGGCTTTCCGCTATATCTTTGCTCGCTCCGCTATCGCTACTCTCGCAAAGGATGCCGCTGCAATCCCTAACGCAAAGTGCCCTGCCATGAGTAAAACTGCTCATAGAATTAATTAAGGGGACTTCTATAAATTCCCCGTTTAAATAATTTTTGACAGTAATGATTAAAACTTTTGCATGCTTTATGTTTTTTCTTGGAATCTTTTCGCCTTTCTTTCAATCACATAGCTCGCTATGTTCTTTCAAGAAAAACAAAAATCTTCTCAAAGAAAAATTCATAAATCATTTGCAAAGCTATTTATAGAAATCCCCTTAAAAAAAAGAGCCTCATAATATTCTGAAGCTCTTTTAGTACCTGAGGCCGGAATCGAACCGGCACGCCCGAAAT
>JAFZDU010000082.1 GCA_017561025.1 Bacteroidales bacterium
AATCAAGATGACTCCTGACAACATCAGGAACATCGAAAACATAGGTTTTGTTCTTGCATCCATCTCCTCAATCCTTTTCTCAAACAAACCTTACAATATGTAGATAACTCCCTCCGTTACAGCTTCGGGCCTTGACTATTGTGTCCTTGTTTCATATACACCTCATCATCCCTCCTGCGGTTCCTTTCCGTTCCTATCGCAGCCATCACGATGGCTGCCAGATTATCTGCAGCGGCAGCTGCATTTCCCTTTTCACCATCCTGTTCCTGCCACAACTTGTCCGCTCTATCGAGGTCTTCCGCGCAGATGCCCTTTAGTTCGCTCGCCTTGAAGCAGCACTGTTGTTCGTGATCGATGAATGTTGCACCGAAGATACGCCCCTCCGAACTACGGGAAAACTCTACGGATATTCCGAACTTTGCCAACAGGCTTCGGAAATGCCTCTCCGATGTTGCGTTGTCGAAGCAGAACTGCACGACCTTGCCAGTGCGTTGCCGTTCGTCATTGCACTTGTCTTTTCCGCAATCGAAGGAACGCAGAAGAATTTGCTCATAGACAGGAGTGTCGAGATTTCTCTCCTTTATGCGTCCGGTACAACGTTTCCCCGTGGTGGGATCAAGACCATAGAAGCTGATTTCCGTACGACCGCAACGGCTTTTCAGAACCATATCCACGCCAAGGCTTCTCATAGCAGCTTCAAACTGGTTGACAGTCGTGAAATGGTATTTCATCACATTTCTCATCAGTGACTCAATTTGTCCGGAGTAGTTGGGCTTTGTCGGATCAAAGCGTCTTGTCTTGATAGCATCGCTCTTTCTAAAATCGTTAGATTTTCCTACAGTAAATCCGTACTTCTTAGCTAGTTCACGCAACAGTTTGGCACTTCTCCGACCTTCAAAACTGTCATTGATCTTCTTGCCGTTTTTATCTACCCTGACAGACACGATGTGATAATGCTCGCGGTCAATATCGTTGTGCTTATATAGGATATATGGTTGATCTCCATAACCCATTCCCTCCATATACTCCTTGACAAACTCTATCATCTTGTCTTGGTTAAATCTCTCTCCCGGGGCAGGATTTATACTAGCGTGAAATGACATTTTTTCCGTTCTTATGCTAGCATTCTCATATTGCCGGAATGTAGCCATTGGATCACGAATATCATCGATTTTCGAACAATAGGTCACCGAGGCTGTACCCTCGGAGACCTTCTGCTCGTTGTATCCTACCGTGACAGAAACGCTAGATGCAGGTTCTGCTATCACTATTACCATAGTAATGAATCCATATCAATATGATAAGCCTGTTCTATTCAGCTCTCCTTGACTCCTGGTGACATGTCAAGACTATAGACCCAGACATCAAGATTGAGGTGAGTCTTTGCCTCTGTGATATTCAGGGATGCACGGAGTTCCCCTGTGACTGATACGTGTCTGCCTTTCTTCAGCAGTTCTGAAGAGCCGTTTTTCTTCATCCTACAGGTATAGTAGGTCGGTTTGCTGTCCTCACTTCCTATCTTGGGTGAGTTCACTGCAACTGAGAATCTGACCATTTCAAGGTCGCCTTTGCTTTGGAACGTCTCACAGTCTGCCGCGAGATGTCCCGAAATAATGATTGTCTGCATAATAGTTTAAGTTTAAAATTATTGATTGGTACTATCACAAAATGTCGGCTCAGGATCTTCGTCTTCTTGATCATTACTGTCCGCTGTGAGTTCTTCTTTGATTTCACATACCTTGGCAAGTATACCTTCCATCAGTGTCTTCATCCCACTGAGTTTATATTCCATTGAACGTGTGGACACGACCGGTCTGTCGTCTCGTCCTTTAAGTTTGACGGCTGTATTGACTGCCTTTACGACTTGATTGTAATTTACTCCGATCTTCTTGATGTCTGCTCTTAGAATCTCAATCTGTTTGCAGATATTCGCCTCGGAACTGATGAGTTTTCGCCTTTGGATTTTCCTACCGAACAGGCGTTTTCTGATGAATTTCGATCTTGATCTGAAGCCCTCAAGTGACATCAAAGTGTCAAGATTAATGGCTTCCTCATCCGTAATACGGAATGTAATTCTGACTGTCTTGTTCTTTCTCACAATGCTCTCCTCCTCTAACAGTTTAACTATATCTCTATCACAACCTCCTGACTATTGTCTGACAGGAGCGACTTCGGAGCGTACCCTGTAATGGGCAAGATGAGCCCCTTCGGGGCGAGCGATCGGAAGACTTTGTCTGACGAACGCACATCTTGCTTTTAGACCCAAGATCTAAAATGGATAGGTTTCCTAAGTCTGGGACAAATATGAGAAAAATTATTGATAATTGGAAATAAAAATAAACCTATTGGTTTGTAAATAATACCAAAGTTGTATATTTGCGTAAATTTACATTTGTCGAATAATGTAACTGTAGATATATGTAAAAGTGCAAAGATGTATGAATGTAATTGTGTAAATAGGTAATTGCGTAAACGTGTAAAAATACAAATGAGTGAATCTATACATATCTATATATGTAAAAGTGTAGAAGTATATATGCGTAAATTGTGTAACAGTATAATTGTATAACTTATTCTAAACTATGGATCAAATTAGTAACTTCAGAGAAGTATTGGGGTTAGATAGGCAACCAAGTACGCCTGCTCAGATGCAAACTACAGATGAAGAGTTCCCTCAGGTGAAAGAGAAAAAGTCATCCTCTCCTAAAGTAAAACAGAACAAGAAGACTAAAGAAAAAACAAATGATTATGCAGATGCCAAAACGATCAGAGTAATGCCTCCAGTTCACCGGAAACTTAAACTTATGGGGCTATGGCTGGATTCGGAGGGCATTATGGCAAATCCAAGTGCGAATGATATAATCTCCATGGCATTGGATGCATTGATTGATGGGGTTTATCCTAAGGCGAGAGGGTTCGTGAGAAAGTAACATAATGATGTATGAATCTCGGATAATTTGGGTAAATATTGGCAATAATTTGATTTATTGCCGTAATTTACCTATTTTTGAGAAAAAATAAGAGATGAGTAGAATTGATGACATAATAATGGAGTTTGCTTCAAATCATCTGGAGTTTAATGCGGATGATGCATTTGAGTATTGCCTGACCAAGGAAAAGTCAACGTTACCATATATTAGAAAAGTCCTTATGCGTCTAGTTAATAATGGAAAACTGATTCGTCCAAGTCGAGGTGTTTACTTAAAACCAGATAAAGGTGTATTCCGTCCTCAAGTAAGTCGTGATGTTAGGGAAATATATCAGACCCTCAAAAGCAAGTATCCTTTCACAAAGATATGTGTTTATGAAGGCCCTTGGATTTCACCGCTGCTGCATCACATTGCTTCTAATCAGACAATATATATTGAAGTTGAAAAGGATGCGTCGGAGTTTGTGTTTGACAACTTGAAGGCTGGTGGAGTCAAGGCCTTTTATAAGCCTGACCAGGATATGGTCTACAGGTATATCAATTTGGATGAGAGGAATGTATTCGTTAAAAATCTTGTTTCAGAGGCTCCTCTGCAAAAGATTGAAGGCATCCTTGTTTCTACATTAGAAAAAATCCTTGTTGATATTTACTGTGATCAGGACTTCAGTTATTTGCAAGGAAGCGAATATGAAAGGATTGCTGAGAATGCTATGACTATCTTCAATATCAATAAAACTAAACTATTAAGATACGCAAAAAGGCGTGGCGTAAAAGAGGAACTTGAAAAAATCTACAATGAACTATGATATCTAAAGAATGCTTCACCTCGCAGTGGATTGAGGACATATCTGCAAAACTGGAATATAATGACAAGAACCTGATAGAAAAGGTAATAAGGGCTCTATCTCTTTTAGAGATGCTGGTTCGGTCAGGATGCCCTCTGACGTTCAAAGGTGGTACGGCTTTGATGCTTATACTGGGTAACTCACTTCACAGACTCTCCATAGACATCGATATTATCTGTCCTCCTGGAACTGATATCGAACAATACCTAGAGACGTATCAAGAACACGGTTTCATCCGTTATCAGCAGGTGAATAAGGAGTCTGCAGGCAAGGATGTTCCGGTTAGTCACGCTAAGGTATTTTATCAGATTGCCTATACAGATAGGTCTGAATTGAATGAGTATGTACGACTTGATGTACTTTACGAGGATTGTCCGTATTCAAACACCCAGGAGTTACCGATTGACAGTCCGTTTATAAAACTGGATGGCGAGCCATTGTTGGTCACCGTTCCTAAGAAAGAGGATATACTTGGAGATAAGATGACTGCTTTTGCCCCGAATACTATAGGTATACCCTATTTCAAGAAGGACAGGGAGTGTAATATGGAAATCATTAAGCAGCTGTATGATATCAACCGCTTGTTTGAGAATGTTGATGACTTTGGCCCGGCATACGAATCCTTCCTGAAAGTGTCAAATGTCGAACTTGGTTATAGAGGGCTTGAAGGCAGATTGAACGAGTATTTTGAGGATGTACGTCAGACTGCGATCTGTATTGCGACTCGTGGTCAATCAGGTAAAGGCGACATAAACTTCTTTATGTCAGGAATCAAGAGAGTGAAATCGTTTATGTATCAAGAGAAATATCAGATAGAGGAAGCGATTAAGGATGCCTCAAGAGCAGCATACCTGGCAACCTGCTTCGAGAAAGGAGTTTTAGCGATAGAGAAATATCCCAAAGATAATCCTGAAGTTGTCCTTTCTATGGAGATTTCTGACACACTCCCAACTAAGCTTCGCAAACTCAGGAGCATTAGTCCTGAAGCGTACTACTATTGGGCCAAGGTAGATGAATTATTGCAATTGTAACACTCAAAATCTCGCTCAAAATTTGATGCGAATTTAGACAGGAAAAGGACGTTAGTTCGATTACTTCAGTCTTTAATTCCGTGAGTAAGGAGGTATAAGAAATCGGGAAACAGAAGTGGACTCTCCTCTTCTGTTTCCCGATTGTCTTGTAGTATTCAATAGGCATAAACATATCAGGACTTTGTTCGCTCTATATAAATATTAAAAGTCAACCACGACACTCTTGCTAAAAGATCTTCCATCATCTGTGTCTAGAGTTATTGTTATGTTGTGTGTCTCATTTTTTACCTCGGGTTCCTTTTCAAAGGATAAGCAAAAGAGTGGGCTAAGACGTTTATATCCTAGTAATATAAGATCATCTGTCTTGAGTTCCGAGACTAATTTGTCAATAGGGCGATATGGTTGCTGGGATTCATATAACTCATCTGTATCTAGAATCAAAGAACTAGTTATTTCCCTAAAGACATTTGACAGGCTACTATCGTTAACATAGTCAAACCTATTCTGATATCTGCTCTGAATAAACTCATTTGGGGAAAATGATATAAAACGAATTATGTCATTCAAACTTTGCCCTTTAGGATGAGATGCATCGTAGTCTTTATCTGATGTCACCTTCAACTGCGTAAAATCACATTGCGCATAAGATGTACCATCAAAATCGTAACTATCAATGACGTATACAGTATGGTCGTATGACATATCATTATGCTTTGTGCACAAATCTATGTATTGATCATATAAATCACCGCTGGATAAAAAAGAGCAGAATTTATCTCCATTATGTCCTGAATAAGGATAAACAACAATTTCACCTTTACCCAAAGCATTATATGTCAGATTAATATCTTCTATATATATATACTCTTCGATAAAATGTCGGCACTCTATATCATTCATCACACTACTGCAGCCACAGTTAGATAGCGCAACTAAGACAATGAGTAATAAATGTTTAAGGTTTGTCATAGGTGATAGTATTAAATGCGTACCAATAATTTTCATCCATACCATTTACGTTCCAGTTATCTGATATTACTGGGCTTTTCGTCTTAAATACTCCTGAAGCAAAATATCCATTATTCTGACCCTTCCACCCCCAATTGCAATGAACTAGATATTGACTTTTACTTACAATTCCAGACGAAGATACATAATTTCTTTTTATATATCCGTCAATTACCCAAGCATGACCGCTCACTAATCCTGCAATAGCAGAAATAAATACAGGACAGTCGTTGTCTATGGCTTTAATTACATCAGACTCATTATAACTCCATTTTAACGATACATTTTCATAGCCCAATAATTCCAAGCAATTACGAGCACTTGTTGGCAAAGCAAAACCAAATGACTTATTAAATATTTTTCCATATATTACATCACACATAGTATCCGCTGAAATACTTGATATAAAATACGATGCAAGTGTTTGTGCAGATGAAGACCCAATGAAAGAAATCTTATTAGTATCTCTGATAGTCTTTAAGTCTTTATAATCAATATAGATATTGTTCACTTTATCAGGGAACTCATTATATGCAATTATTTGTCCTACTGCTATAGGCACGCATCCAGCTGGAGCTCGCTCTTTGCAAAACACTCCAACATCTGGGCATAAATTATTAAAAGGCTCACGCTGATTCCATAAAGTTGATAATTTATATTTTTCGGAATCAACAATTTGCCACGAATACGTTGTAGATGTTGAACCGCCACCTGACGCTCCACTGCCTGAAGACTCTCCACCAGAGTGCCCTGAACCATCATCTACTAGCAGCACCTCATGCATTGCATATTCTTTACAGATTGTTGCAATCATTTGATTTTGCACAATTGTTCCAACATAACCGGCAGAACTCATCTGATTATATTGCTCTTCCAATATATCATCATCTTCTCCAACAACATAATTACTGTATGGCTCAAAATCTGTAATTGAGATTTCGCCCGCATCAGTAACGGCTATTATGTCATGGGAAAGTCGAGAATCTGCAGCTAAAATGGCATAACCATCATCTTCAAAATTTACTGCATATAAGAGTGGCTCATTCGATGCTTGTGATTTAGTCTGATAAGGATTGCTCATTATAGTTAGAACATCATTAAGTTCATAACTTACAGATCTTGTATCCGGGGTGTTACCTTCTTTTAGAAATTGCTCCAGATTCTTCAAAGCGGTTTCTACTGGAATAGTATATGACGTCATTTCGTTAGTGGTTGTTGTATAATTCAAGGGTGTTATACTCTCCCTTGTACAACTCACAAAAATTGACATCAACATGGATGTAAGTATCATTAGTCGTTTCATATTAATCTATCTAAAGGGTTAAAGTGAGAACCCATCATCTATTTATGGGCTTTTGAAGCAACACATCATATGTACCCATAAAATTACATTATTCGAACATGTTCTGGCTTTTCTTTATGGAGAAGAAAAGCCTAATCATTTTAGGTGGTGCGGTGTCGGTTATCATAAATTCAGATGTGTTAACTAAATCGCTCTTTTACTTATCATTATATATAAATGATTTCTCGAAAACCGCGATTAGTAAATTTTTGAATGTTTGCTTTAAAAATAAACTGGTAATTATTTGTAATAAACTTATGTATAGTATACTTAAATCTCTAAATAATTATATAAAATTAATCTTACAAATATGTCGTGTAAGTGTCTAAGTGTGAGTGAATTGAGTTTTATGTTAGATTCTAAAATCTTACATAAAACTTGGTGTTTGCTTAATTTGTTGATAATAAGTACTTTATCCTATGGGTGCTTAACACTCGTGTTAGATTGTTTTATTATTCAAACAGCTTATATTATTGTCAACAAGTATACACATAATGTTCATAAATATTTCATAATGAGATTTTCATGTTATTGATAATCTGTAATTTATAACATTTGAAAATAATTTTTCATATCAATGAAGTGATTATAATAAAGTGAATGCTTCAGCATATCGAATCCTTCTGGAGAGTTGTCAGGATCTCTAGGGTGAGGGTGTGGGTTTGGTGGTCGGAGATTGAGTGGTAGGAGGAGGCGGAGATGATTACGTGGTCTAGGAGGTTGATGTCGAGGAGTTTTGTGGCTTTGCTTATCCTGGTGGTGATTTCGATGTCGTAATTGTATGGTTCCACATTATCATCAGGGCGATTTGTGACTATGATGATTCCTGAGGCTTTTGTTTCCAGACTTCTGCGGAGGATTGTCTTGAGGTCTATGATGTATGAGTCATAGGAGCCAGTGGTGTGTACTTCTTTCGTTATTACTCTGTTTTGACGGTTTAGATAGATGATCCGACATTCTGTCTGGTCCAGTCCTTTGACTATCGGGTATAACAGTTTGACTACATCTTCCGAGTCGCTGATGAATGTTTTCTTCGAGGTGTCGATCGAGGTGTAGTATTCTTGAATTATGTCGTGCAGTATTCTGATTTTCTCCTTCTGACTGTACGATAGGTCATCTATGAGGTCTGGCTTTTCTGTGATGAGTGAGAGAAGATTGATGTCTTGGTCTTCTGAGAATCTGAATCCGAGTCTGTTGAGTTTTTTTGCTTCCATAATGATTGAATTTAAGGGGTTTATGATTATTGCCTTTTATCTTAATCGGTTGTGCCGATGGTGTCAAGAAATTTTGGAAAAATACTACCTGAGCAAGCGAAGAATGAGCGGTGAAGGTGGAGATTTTTTCAAAATAGCCCTGCAGGGGCGGTTCTTGCCGAAGGGTAACACCATCGGTCAACTGATTATACCTTTGCAATGATCATAAACCCTCTTTGAATGCAATCTGATTACTATCTTTCTCTTTGGCGGAACTTTCTCTTTCTGAATAATTGAAATGTTTTTCTTTTCACCAGAGTGCACAGGAATGTGCATAGTAGATAATTTGTATGTATCTATTGTAGATATCTATTTGTAGGGATGTAAATAGTAGGTTGTAAAAGTTTGTCAGACAAAATGTTACAAGGTGCTGTTTCGTGGATTTTTACTACATATTGACTAACTATTCCATAGATGTCACTACAAAATGACTAACCTCCCACTATGGATTGACTAACTTATCACTACATTTTGACTAACAATGATGATGCTCTACTACAATTTGACTAACTCTTATGAACATCAAGGAGATAGAGAGTATAACCCAATTGATTTATATACCTGAATGTATGCAATTGCTTGATAAACAGTACCTACATTTTGACTAACCCGTAATTTGATTAACTACGGATTGACTAACTTTGGTATGTGAATAGATTATTTTTCGTGGTCTTCGGAGAGCTCTTGATATCGCTGTGACCAATCATCAAACCATTGCTGTAGTGAGGACTTGATGTAACTTTCCCTGTCTTTGATAGAAGGATTGTTTTTGATGTATCCGGATAGTTCAACCAGTTTGTTCATAAATGGTCTGAGGTCTTCGTATTCGAGTCGGTGGAATATGCCCGATATTGTATCCGCCCTAGCTCCTAATTCGCTCAAAAGACCAAAACAGATGTCTCGTGCTTCGTTGGTCTTCTGGCTTCGTTCCTCTTCCGTAAGTCTTATCTTGACTTTGAATACCAGCCTTTTGTATCCGGATGTATCGTATGAACGGAATAGGAACCATATCGGAAACCTCTCCTGAAGTTCTTGCTGTGCAGGCTTGATCACTCTGCTGACAATATTGTCATATCTGTCGTATCCTTCAGTTAATGAAAGTATCCTTTTGAAGTTGTCAAGTGTGATGACAAATCCACCTTTCCCTCTCCAAGAGCAAATCATCCAGTATAATCTCACTGTGTATTTGTTTGTGATTGACAATGCAGAACTATGCGAATAGTAGCTGTATCCTTCTTCTGTCAGGAGGAGGCGGTTGATCATCTTGTCAAGAATATGTATCTGTACGCTGGTCGAATATGCAGGGAATGTGAATCCTGCAATCAACCCGGGATATCTGCATCGTTCAGGAAAGATGCAGTGGGTTGTCTGAAGCTCGGAAAGATATAGTCTGAGTCTTGCTCCGTTGTTTCGTCCCATATGGAAGTCTTTCACCGGAATCTCTATTGTTCGTGTCGGGCCATACTGGCCGACTTCTCCTTTGGGAGGCAGGTATGCCGTTGGTATGGGAGTGTTCCTTTTGCCTCTGGATATTTTGTAGTGTATGGCGTTTTGAAGATTGCTGATGATTGCCATCAGGATTCTGAGGTGGGCAAGTTTCATATCGCATTCAAGATACGCGATTCCGTTGACCTGATAAATTTCATCCTTCGGATGACTTTCAGATCGTCTGGTCTTTATGTGATTTTTCTTGCCCTTTTCTCTCATTACCCTGCAAAAAATGTGTGACAAAAGTATCGGATTTATTTGGAATTTCCAAAGAAAAGATTTTCCTTTGTGGTAACAAAATAACACCAAGCGGTGTTTTGGAAATACCACAAAGTTGTAAAACAAGACCAAAATGAAAGGTAAGACAGCATTAAAGATCTCTTTGCTTATCCTCGTTTGTGAGGTGAGTTTTATGTCGAATGCCACTGCGCAGAGGACTATGGCAGGACAGGGATTTCTGTCTGCTGATGGTCTGTATGACTTTGAGAATTTTGGTGCTATAGCTGAATATGGCCAG
>JAFZDU010000083.1 GCA_017561025.1 Bacteroidales bacterium
GGTGTCGGCACTTCGACAGGCTCAGTGACCGACTCTCCTCAGTTCCTTAGATCCTTAGTTCCTCAGTTCCTCAATTCCTACTTAACCCACTTTCCGCTCTCCACTTCCTTCATTCCTAATTCCTCATTCCTAATTCCTAATTTCCAAATATAGGTTCCACTTTGCCATTTAGAAGCATCTACCGAAGTGACGTCGTCTGTTATTTCCTGCTCATGGATCTTTCTTCCTTGTAAATCATAAACACTTAAAACAGCATTTTTCAAACCAGTTCTGATATTCATCACCTCTCCGCCAGGATTTGGGTAAGCGACAGCGAGATGAAGATTATTAGCGTGTGCTTCTTCGATGTTGTCAATTCCAAAGGCAGACGCAGGGAATTTGGTGACGAAATTCCATGACTTATCTCCATTTAAACTATTCGCATTACCTACAAGTAACAAATCTTCATTTTTTGTTGGTACTATAGAATTTACTTCTATGTAATTACCATCTTCACCTCTCGTATAATACATTTCTGATATAGTCTCAAAATTCTCGTCTAAATGCTCTATCACAACCCATGAATCTGTATTTTTATAGTAGACATCTGCATTCCAGTTCTGCACATGGATTAAAGTATTGTCATCTCTTAAGATAATGCCATTATTGAAAGGTTGAAATTCATCTTTATCTGGTGTGCCTCTTTCAATGTAATTCACTATAGGCAAAAGTTCCGTTGAATTGTCAAGATTATCATCTATTTCGTACAATCTTGTATCGAAATAATTTTCACCTGATGGATTTTCAACCGAACGAGTTACTGCTGTCAAATATACGGTGTTATGTTTGCTTCTAACCGCAGACACATAATCTAAAGAAGATGTTGTTGGCATTGTGTATCCTGGTTGATTAATAGCTTTTTTATCGACAAAATTCATATCTTTATCGAAGTACCATGCTTCCCCGCTTGGTATAAATGAAAAATTATAATCATTATGTTCTAATACTTGGTATAAAATATAATGTAAATCGGTCTCAACCATGCTATGCCCTCTATGTCTCCAGTAATCTCCATGTCCGCCGAGACATTCTATGCCTTTCATCTGAAGAATTTCACCTTCAAAATTCATCTTGAAAAAAAACATGGAATCTATTTCGGCTTGGTTTGGACTATGAAAAGTAGGACACTTGAAAAACGAACCTACAATATCACCGCTATTATCAATGAAAGAGGTAAACAGATACAAACGTCCGCTACTTTCATTAGGCATGGTATATTGAGGATTATTTAACCTCTCTGTTGTGTCAATAGGAATGTGATGTTCGTAACTTTCAACGATATTTAATTCATCATCTAATTTATACAATCCTAAAATGGCGTTGGTAGGAGGATTGTCGAAATTTTGGAAATAATTATCCGACATTTTTTCATGGTCGGGACTGTATGTCATTAAAGTAAATAGTTCGCCATCTTCGTTTTCAAGAATCTGGTTATAAGATATGGAACAATATGCGGGACGAAAATAATTGTTTCTTACCAACTCGATACCATCGGCAGAAATTTTTACTAAACCTGGATGTGGTACACTGGCATGACCATCTATAGGTAAATTGAATGGAGAATTAACCACAATACTACCATCCTGCAATTCTATGGCATCCGTAAAACGTCTCGCATATGGAGAATCAATATGAGTATCCATGAAGAATTCCCATTCTTGACAATTAATGCCAACTCCCCAAAAAAGAGTTAGCATAATGGTTAATATACACTTATTCATAATGTTTTTTTTAATTATCAATGTTTAATTCAAATTTTTCTAGTAATGAAATCGTCACTTCGACAAGCTCAGTAACCGATAAACTTAATTCTTGAAAAATCTTCTAAAGTTCTAAAATTCTAGAATTCTAAAGTTCTTCATTTAATCCATTTTCCGCTCTCCACTTCCTTCATTCCTAATTCCTCATTCCTCATTCCTAATTTCCAGATGTAGGTTCCACTTTGCCAATTGGAAGCGTCTATTGATGTAACATCATCTGTTATTTCCTGTTCATGGATTTTTCTTCCGTTAATATCATAAACGGTTAAAACGGCATTTCTTAAACCAGTTCTTATGTTCATTACATCGCCGCCTGGATTAGGATAAGCGACGGCGAGATGAAGATTATGAGCGTGTGCTTCTTCGATGTTGACAAAAGCAGATGCTGGGAATTTGGTGATAATACAAGCACCGTTATCGGAATACAATTTATCTGCGTCATGAATGATGATAACTCCTCCATCTTTTGTGGATTTCAGTGTTATTACTCTATCAAGTACATCATTGTTTACACCATAATACATAGTTGAAATGGTATCTAGGTTATTATCAAGACATTCTATCACTATCCATGAGTCAAGATTTGTATAATAACCTTGGTTTAATGTATATGTATAGTATATTGAATTGTCATCTTTTATATCAACACCATATCTATAGCTGGACATATCCCATTCGTCAGTTCCTCTGTCATTGTAATGTACTACTTCAAGATAATTGGAAGTCGCATTTATGTCATCATTTATCTCATATAAACGGCAGTTTTCATCATGATGAGGATTGTCTGGATTTCTTTTTTGAGTTGTAAGATATGTGGTGTTGTGATCACTTCTTTTAACGGTTATATTGTATAACATATCATTGATTAAACAATTAGGTCCTTTCAAGTATCTTTCTCTTAAAAAATTAAAATCCTTGTCAAAATATCTAGCGGTTCCTTGTACATAATAATCATTGCTATTACCGTTGCCGCTATCATAAAATATGTAACAAGAATCAGTTACCACAAAATGATTTGTACGATAGAATAACGGTGCTCCGCCTCTATTGTCGTTTTTAGATGGACCTACTGTTCCAATACATTTTTTATTTATGATTTCGCCATTAAAATTCATTCTGAAAAAGAATAATGTATCGTCTCCTTGAAAAAGACTCTTATAACTTTCACATTTCCAATAAGCACCTATAATATCACCATCATCCTCAAAAGCGGAGAACAAAAAAATATTTCCACTATATGCATTTGGCAGCAATTGCCATTCTAGTTCATTTTGAGCCTCGTAAGTATCTATAGTCCAACTATTATCATATACTTCTTCTACATTCAACTGATCATCAAGTTTTAGCAACGACAAGTTGGCGTCTGATGGAGGATTGTCGTAATTCTTAAAATGATTGTAAGAACCAGGAGTGTGCTCTGGACTATATGTTGTAAGCAAATAAAAATTATTTTCTTTTTCAAAAATATATTGCGCCGAATGTGATATGCAATATCCTGGACGGAAAAAGTTTTTCTGTGTAATCAAATTGCCATCATCAGAGAACAACATGATGCCTGGACTTTCTGAATAATAATATTCTTGTGAACTACCTCTGCTTAGATATATTGCTGGCGCAAGTAAATCGCCATTAGACAATTCCATAAATCCTATTGGAGAATAATATTCCGTATTCTGTTCACCATACTCCGACATCCACTGCCATTCCCATTCTTGTGAAAAGACATTGTTTCCAAATAAGAAAACCAATGTAATAAAAGTAACGAATCTTCTCATAAAGTTAAATTTAAAACAGTTTCAAAAGTAGAGAAAATAAAACAGTAAAAAATGGCAATTTTGTGCTCATCCACTTTTTTATTTAGAATACATTGTAATAATCAACAACTTACAAAACACTCATCCATATTTTTATTTTTCGCTTAGGGATAAAAATGTGGATTTTGATGGTGAAATACTAAATTTTACTTCTTACAAAAGGCATCAAAACTTCTTTTATCTCTACAATTCCTGTCTTCTTGATGACAGAACTACGGCTTTTGCTTATAGTGTTTTCTCGGAAATTAAGTATAAATGCCATTTCCTTTATACGGAAAGAGAAGAACGACAGCAGACAAATCGCCTGTTCTGTTTCTGACAATTCCGGATATGCTTGTTTAAACTTTTCAAATGCGTCGGGATAAATTGAATTGAATTCTTTTAAAATACTTTGATAAGCATCTGCACTTCGATTACGATATATGGTGTACACATGTTGCTTCAATGCATTGTTTGTGACATCTTTTTGCTTATCAATCTTTATACTGTTTCGTTTTGTGTTTAAAATCAATGTCAATACAAACAATAATATTACAACTGAAGTGATGACAATTAAAGATGTCAATCTTTTTTGTTTGCTTTTCTGTTGGAGTAATGCATTAAGTTTGTCTGCACGTTCTAATTTATACTCATCATATTGCTTGGTCAACATAGTAACATTACTGACTCTATCCGATTCAGCTTCGACATAAGTACTATAATATTTCTGACAAAAAGCCACACTGTCGGCATTATTTTCTTTTTCATAAATCCTGGCAAGCAACGACATGATTGAACCTCTTGTAACTTGGTCAACATTATCCACCTCAAGGATTTTCAACAGATAAGGCTTTGACTCCATACAATATGGAGAATGATACATTGTTATTCCTAAACCAACAGAGTCGTTTTTGGTATCTATTCCACGTCTGTCTTTAAAGAATATCAACTCTTGATTAACATATATACATGAGTCGTATTGTTTTTGTTGATAATAGATGAGCGACCTTGTGTTTTGAGCGTCATAATATGTATGTAAATTATCAGAAGTAGTGTCTAAATAATGAGAAGCGAGTTGATTATAATATTTGGCAGAATCAATTTCATCAACAACGATATAAGCAGAAGCCAATCTTGTTAACAACACCGACATCCATAATGAATCTTTTACCATCTGCTGATAATATAATGCCATCTTATCAGTGTCGATTTTTACAGATGAAGCCAACATTCTATCTAAAATATGAGACATCTGATAATAAGTCTTTGAGACAAGAAATTTTTCTTCCTTACTCATTTCTTCTGGCAGATTTTCCAACAATCTCGCTATCTCTATAAATTTTGTAAACGCTTCAGATATGCTATCGTTCGACGACAAATTATAAGCCTCATCATAATACCTCATCGCAGTCTGATATGCTTCAGACTGCTCTTGATTTTTATTATCACAAAAATTGAATGTAATCGACAAAACAACAATAGATATTATGATAAAGAATCTTTTCATAAACGAAGAATATTTGTTTACAAAGATATAAAAAAAGACTACAAGACTACAAGACAACAAGACAACAAGTTTTTTTGATACAAGAAATTCAGAACTTCAGAAAAATTAAAGAGACGCTTCAATGCTTGTTTATTTTTAAGGAAACATTGAAACGTCTCTACTAAGGTTGTTGAGCTAAAGCTTTTGAACTAAGAACTTTCAATTTAGCTGAACGCTGATAGCTGACAGCTAATTTTCAATTTTCAATGTTCAATTGTCAAGTTCCCTAAAATCCTTCAAGTGGCATCGTCACCGTCGGTATCAAGAGAAATCCTCCTAATATTATCATCAATAATATGAACTTCCATGCCCATTTGAACCATTTCTGATATGGCACTCTTGCCACGCCGAGTGCTGCTATGAGGACTCCGGATGTCGGTGTTATCATATTGGTGAATCCGTCGCCAAACTGGAACGCCATCACCGTTGCCTGACGGCATACTCCTATCAGATCGCTGAACGGCGCCATGATAGGCATCGTAATCGCTGCCTTTGCCGAACCTGAAGGAATAACGACATTGACTATGGTCTGTATCGCATACATAATCTCCACAGAAGCGATTTTGCCTAAATCCGTCATCGATTTTGAAAGTCCGTACAAGATAGTGTCGATGATGCCGCCTTCTTGAAGTATTATCACGATGCCGCCTGCGAGACCGACAACGACAGCTGCCGACAAAATGTCGCTCATGCCTTCAATGAAAAGTCGTGCTATGTCGCTGGCAGTCTTTCCTATCGCCAGACCGCTCGCAATGCCCATGACGAGGAACAACGTAGCGATTTCCATCACATACCATCCATATCCCATAACACCGACAATGAGATATATTATCGTATAAAGCAAAATCAAAAGTATGAAGTTATGCACTGTCTTTCTCAACGACAATGGTCCCAATAGCGCGAAAAACGCTGTCAAGATTGGGATGAAGGGCGCTGTCATCGACGAGTTGCCGACATTTAACGTGGTGGTTGGATAACAGAAAGAGAAAATCGTCATTGCGATGAGAAGCGCTGCATATACATACCACGACTGTCTCGTCTTGATTGCCTCATGTTCTTGCTGTCCTTCCACGCTATGTGTGCGCCAATAAGCGTCTTCGTCATACATTATCGACGACATTGGATTCTTCTTTACTTTTTTAGCATATAACAGCACAAAAGCAATCGTGATGACATTTATCACCACCCAGCAGAACACTCTGTAACCTATTCCTGAGAAGAGAGGCACTTCCGCGATTCCCTGAGCGATGCCGATGGTGAAAGGATTCAATATCGCGCCAGCAAATCCGACGTGCGCAGCAACATAAACCATGCAGACACCCACGATGGAGTCGTAACCCATCGATATTGCCAGAGGAATGATGATGATGATAAACGCTATACATTCCTCGCTCATACCGAAGACGGCGCCGAAAAGACTGAAGAGCAGCATTATCAAAGTGATGATGATATTATCTACCCCGAGTGTCTTAAAAAGTTTTATGTTTTCCAGTCTTCGAGTAAATCGTAAGAAAGAGAATATCCCCATATCGATGGCGTGACTCTTATTCATTATCCAGAACGCTCCGCCGATAATAAGGATAAAAACGATGATTGAACTTTGCTTCTCAAA
>JAFZDU010000084.1 GCA_017561025.1 Bacteroidales bacterium
AAAATGCAACGAACTCTAATCTTGCAAAAAGTTCAGTCTTCTTCATTATGATGATATTTCTTGCAAATGTAACAAATTAATTAGGAATTAAGAATGAGGTACGAGGAATTATTTTTCAATTACTTTTATAAAAAAATCTCAGAACCGCATTTGTGAGATTCTGAGATTTTTATGACTATTGACTGTTGACTAAGACACTGACAGCCGACAGCTGATAGCTGACTGCCAATAGCCAATTCTTAATTATATATTGATACCTTTTTTCAAGACTTCCATTGCTTTGTCGATGCCGTCGACGTTCTTGCCGCCTGCTGTAGCGAGTGTCTTCTGACCGCCGCCGCCACCTTGGATTTCCTTAGCAGCTTCTCTGATCATAGCGCCGGCATCCCATTTGCGTTCGTCGACGAGCGACTGAGGAATCATGACGCACAATGCAGGTTTGCCTTCGAAGATGCCGCCCATGAGGAGGATAGCTTCAGCGTCGAGTTCCTTGACTGATGTAGCGATAGTTCTCATCTGGTTGACGTCAGCTTCAACGCGAGCGACGACCAACTTACGACCTTCGAAATCGACAGCAGCGTTATAGATGTTACGTGCTTCAGCGACTGCTTTTTCTTGCATCATCTGTTCTACTTTCTTTTGTAACATCTGATTTTGTGCGCTGAGACTTTCGATAGCCTTGATCAAGTCGCCTGATGTCTTGACGATTTCCTTGATCTTAGCGATTTGTTCCAACTGAGCGTCTAAGTAGCACATCACGTCGTCGCCTGTGACAGCTTCGATACGACGTACACCAGCTGCGATAGCGCCTTCTGACAAGATCTTGAATGAACCGATGCGACCTGTTGAAGCGATGTGAGTACCGCCGCATAGCTCTACTGAATATTCTCTATCGAAAGCGACGACTCTTACATGATCGCCGTATTTTTCGCCGAACAATGCCATAGCGCCCATGTTCTTAGCTTCTTCGATAGGAACGTTTTCGTATGTGTTGTTTAAGATATCTTCTCTGATTTTTTCGTTGACGATACGTTCAACTTGTTTGATTTCTTCGTCAGTCATCTTTGAGAAGTGGCTGAAGTCGAAACGTAAGCGTTCGTCATTTACCAAAGAACCCTTTTGTTCTACGTGGCTGCCCAATACTTGGCGCAACGCAGCGTGCATGAGGTGAGTTGTTGTGTGGTTAGCTTCTATCTTTCTTCTCCTGTTGACATCGATAGTAGCGACGAAATCAGCCTCAGGTTCTTGAGGAATCATATCAGTGATGTGGATGATGAGGTCGTTTTCCTTAACAGTGTTCAATACTTTAACGACTTCATTTTCTGAAGTGAGAGTACCGACGTCACCAACTTGACCACCCATTTCTGCGTAGAAAGGAGTTTGGTCTAAAACGATTTCATAATGTTTCTTGTTCTTAGCAACGACTTCTCTGTAACGCATAATCTTTGAAGTTGTTGTTATTTCGTTGTAACCTTTGAACTCTGTTGCCTTGTCATCTTCAACAACGACGATCCAGTCGCCTGAAGATTTCTCAGCAGCTTTACGAGAGCGGTTCTTTTGTTCTTCGAGGTTTTTCTTGAAGCCATCCATATCGACTGTGAGGCCTTTTTCTTCTGCCATGAGGTTGGTGAGGTCGACAGGGAAACCGTAAGTGTCGAACAATTCGAAAGCGAAAGCGCCGTCGATGACTTTTGACTCTGGGTTTTGTTCGACGTATGACTCGAAACGTCTGATACCTTGTGACAAAGTTCTCAAGAATGAAGCTTCTTCTTCGCGGATAACCTTAGAAACAAGTTCTTGTTGAGCTTTCAATTCTGGATATTGTTCACCCATTTCATTTACCAAAACAGGCAAGATGTTATATACGAATGGTTCTGTGAATCCTAAGAATGTGTATCCATAACGTACGGCACGACGTAAGACGCGGCGGATGACATAGCCAGCGCCGTTGTTTGAAGGAAGCTGACCGTCGGCAACAGCGAAGCTGACAGCACGTAAGTGGTCGGCGATAACGCGCATTGCGATGTCTACCATTTCTTCTTTGCCGTATTCTTTGCCTGAGAGTTCAGCAACCTTGTTGATTAAAGGAGTGAACACGTCGGTGTCGTAGTTTGACTTCTTGTTTTGGATGACGCGGACGAGACGTTCAAATCCCATACCTGTGTCAATATGTTTTGCAGCGAGGTTGACGAGGCTGCCGTTTGCCATGCGGTTGAACTGCATGAAAACGAGGTTCCATATCTCGATGACTTCTGGATCGTCGTGGTTGACGAGTTCCTTACCGTCGACGAGTTTACGTTGTTCTTCATCGCGGATGTCGATGTGGATTTCTGAACATGGACCGCAAGGACCTTGGTCGCCCATTTCCCAGAAATTGTCTTTCTTGCTTCCGTAGATGATTCTTGACTCGTCGACATGTTCTTTCCAGAATTCAAATGCTTCGTTGTCTGGTTCTAAGTTATCTTTAGCGTCACCGCCGAAGACTGTGACATATAATTTATTCTTGTCTATCTTCAATACTTCTGTGAGGAATTCCCATGCCCAAGCGATAGCTTCTTTCTTGAAATAATCGCCGAATGACCAGTTACCCATCATTTCGAACATAGTGTGATGGTAAGTGTCGCGACCTACTTCCTCGAGGTCGTTGTGTTTTCCTGAAACGCGGAGACATTTTTGGATGTCGGCTACTCTGTTAGATTTATATTGAGCGTTGCCCAAGAAAACGTCTTTAAACTGGTTCATACCAGCATTGGTGAACATCAAAGTAGGGTCGTTCTTAACGACGATAGGAGCTGATGCTACTACAAGATGTTGTTTTGATTCAAAAAATTTTAAGAAACTGCTACGAATTTCACTTGCTTTCATATATAATAATGTGTTAAATATTTAATCGAAAAAATTTTTTGCAAATTTAGTTTAAAATTATATTATTTTTGCATTCTAAATGGAATATTTTTCATTTATTTCCAAAACAAGAACAATGGCTAAAAAGAAATATATTTTCAACCCTCATACCCTTGAATATGAAGAATATAAGATTTCCGGAAAGAAGAAATTCCGTAACGTGATGTTATATCTTCTGTCAACAAGCGTGAGTGCATTGATAATAGTCGTCTTGATTCAGAATTTTTTCGGTTCTCCTACCGAGAGGATGCAGGCTCGCGAGATAGAATATCTCAGGCTGCAATACGATATCATGAACGACAAGATTGACAATCTCGACCTTCTTTTGGGCGAGATGCAAGACCGCGACGACAACATCTACCGAATGATTTTTGAAGCCGACCCTATACCTTCATCTGTGAGAAAAGCAGGTTATGGAGGTTCCAATCGTTACATCGCATTAGACGGATATGTCAACTCTGATATGGTTATCAATACCGCCAAACGTATCGATGTGCTATCCAGTCAACTCTACGTGCAGTCGAAGTCATTCGACGAGATTTACGAGATGGCGAAAAACAAGTCGGAGATGCTCTCCTGCATACCTGCCATCATGCCGGTCAAAGGCACCGACATATATAGAATCTCATCACATTACGGTCAACGTACCGACCCGTTTTATAAGGTTACCAAATTCCATGGCGGCATCGACTTCAGCGGTCCTGTAGGTCTTGGCATTTATGCTACCGGCGACGGCGTAGTTATCAAGATAGAGAAGAACAAGAGCGGATACGGCAACAACATCCTCATCGACCACGGATATGGATATAAGACTCGTTATGCTCACCTCAACACCTTCAACGTGAAGAAGGGCGAAAAGGTAAAAAGAGGCCAGGAAATCGGCACCATGGGCAATACCGGCAAGTCTACTGCTCCTCACCTTCATTACGAAGTCATCAAAAACAATAAGACTGTCAACCCTATCAACTTTTTCTATAACGACCTAACACCTGAGGAGTACGACAAGATTCTTGAGTTGTCGCAGCTTCCTTCACAAACCATGGATTGATTATGAGTGACGAGAAATTATATTACCGCATCGGAGAAGTAGCCGAGATGTTCAACGTGAACGCTTCCCTCATACGTTATTGGGAAAGTGAGTTCTCCGTACTCAGACCTCGCAAGAGCACCAAAGGCAACAGAATGTTCACCCAACGTGACCTTCGCTATCTCCGTATGATTTATCAGTTGGTAAAAGTACAGGGATACACTCTCCAAGGTGCAAAGGATGCTCTCAAGAAAGACTTCGATAAACTGGAAAGAAAAACAACAGTCTTGATGACATTGGAAAAGACAAGAGAATTCTTGTTGGAATTAGATAAGGAACTGGAGAAGAAAGAGACTAAATAAACTCCGCTGAGTTTAGGTTGGATTCTCCACGTATCTCGAGAATAAATATAACACTCATCAACTACAATACAATAGTTATTAAATAAGAGGCATGATACCATGCCCCTTATTACACATTATGAATCATTCTTTAATGAATCGTTTCGTTACAACTCCACCACTGGTCTTTATCATGACAAAATAAACTCCACTATTAAAGTTAGAAACATCAACGGATTTATTATCAAAATCAATTTCCCTATAAACCACGACTCCTAACATTGTATAGATTCTAATTTCTTCTATATATTCATCAAAATCTATATAGAGTTTATCTGATGTTAATGTTGGATAAATATCAATTGACAAAGACATTTCATTTATAGTTTCACCTAAAGTTTTCACACAAAGTTCTTCTGATTTTTCTGATTCTGTTTCATTACGAACAGCTGTTATCATATAACAATATTCCATATTATATTCCAAATTATTATCTACATAATTTGTATTTATAATATTTTCAACGAACTCGTCATCACGATAAACATTATAACTTAATGCGTTTCCAACTACATTCCATGTCAATGAAATAGATGTTGTACTTGTTGCTTCTGCTATAACATTTTCTGGAGTTTCTATTGGCAAGTCAAATGTCTTTGCACATGCTGTTTCTGACTTAGACGTTTCCGTTTCGTTGCGGACTGCTGTAACTGTGTAACAGTAATCTGTGTAATAATTTAGATTATCAAAGTTATATGAAGTTACTGTCACATTTGCTATCAAATTTTCACCATTATAGACATTATAACTTAATGCGTTTTCTACTGCATTCCATGTCAATGAAATAGATGTTGTACTTGTTGCTTCTGCTATAACATTTTCTGGAGTTTCTATTGGCAAGTCAAATGTCTTTGCACATGCTG
>JAFZDU010000085.1 GCA_017561025.1 Bacteroidales bacterium
CGGCACTTTTTTTTATTACACGCACCCATCTTGGAAGAATTTTAGAATTTTAGAATTCTAGAACTCTAGAAAATTCTAAAGTTCTAGAATTCTGAAGTTCTAAAGTTTACAATTTAACACAATGATAATCAACAAATTACCCCCCAGAAAATTTAAAAAAAATCTTGGATTTCTCAAAAATAATTTTAAAATTTGTAGGGTAAAAATAAAATTCCAAATCAAACTATAATTAACTAAATACAAATTTAATCTTAATGCTATGAAAAAGTTCCTACTAATGTTTTTGATGTTTCTATGGGCTGTTACCATGAACGCCCAAAGTGTTAACATGTATTATGATTTTGGCAATCCGCATATTGCAAAGTTTGGGGAGTATCATAAGGTTGATTTTAAAGATTGTATGCAATATGGCGAGACCGGATCACCAAGTTTGCCTTACTATTCAGTGAGACTTCTTCTACCTCAAGGCACGGAGGCGTCATCGGCAGAAGTCTATTATTCTGATTTCGTTGAAGTTGAAGGCGAGTATAATTTATATCCTATACAACGATTCATCCCATATTCCTCGGCAGACACACTTCCTTTCGCCAAGAATGAAGATATTTACGCATCAAAAAGCGAGTATCCACAACAAACTCATACAGATGTTAAAACACATTATCTCAACGGATATGCTTTTGCTTTCTTGAATTTCACTCCATTGAGATACGTTCCATCAACAGGAAAAATACGATATGCCAAGACTGTTAAGGTTGTCGTTGATGTAGTTCCTGAAAAAGAAGATCATTCTGCAATGTTGAGAGAAAATCATTATAGCATGAATAGTGTCAGAAGTCTGGCGCAGAATGCCGAGATGATGAGAGAATATAAGAGCAGAGCATCCACATTGCCGGGATATGATATGCTTATTGTTACAAGGGATAGATTTATAGATGATTTCTCTGATTATATGGATTACTATAATAGCATAGGAATACGTACCAAGATTGTTTCAACTGAGGATATATATTCTGAGATGGATGGTCGTGATTATCAGGAAAAGATCCGCAACTATATAATCCAGGAATATCAAAATGAGGGAATCTTTATGGTGACGATAGGCGGTGATGCTAATGTCGTGCCTCATAGAGGTCTTTATGCCTCTGTCAATGGAGGTGATATAGAAGATTCCGGAATTCCAGCAGATATGTATTATTCATGTTTAGATGGCAATTGGAACAATGATGGTGATGAAAAATGGGGTGAAGTTGATGAATACGACCTTCTGCCGGAGATAGGCATTTCAAGGTTGACATTCACATATAGTTCATCTCAAGCAGCAAAAATGATTCATAAAAGTTTGTCATATCAACGCGATCCTGTATTGGGAGAGTTTCGCAACGTTTTACTTGGCAGTGAAAAAGCAGACAACACGCCTACCTACGGAGGCGGCTACCTCGAACTTATTATAGGCGAACATGATGATAATGACTATCATACAGTTGGCATTCCTGAAGACTACAATTTTACTCGCATATATGCAGAACATAAAAATTGGAGCAGAATGAATATTATGAATGCCATTAAAGCAGGTGCTCAATCTATACATCACGTGGGACATGCCAACATTAATTACGTGGCAGAAATGTATAATGAAGATTTTGAAGATGGCGAATTCTCGTCCCTCAACGGCAAGGATCATAATTATACTTACTTTTATTCACATGGATGTCATTGCGGCGCTTTAGACGCGGGATGTGTCATGAAACGTATGGTCGCCATCGATAATTTCTGTTTCGCAGCAATAGGTAATTCACGTGAGGGATGGTATATGACTGGAACATCAGAAGGACCATCGGCTCATTTACATAGAGAGATGATAAGTGCTCAATATGGCGATAACATAAGCATATTGGCAATGGCATTGCGCGAGTCTAAAATAAAGACAGCTCCTTGGGCACAAGACATTGATGGATACAGATGGAATAGTTACTGCTTGAATATTCTTGGCGATGGCGCTGTATCTATTTGGTTAGACGAACCTTGCATTTTGAGAGTTTGTTCGTCTTCCGCAATACAAGCAGGTACAAATTCTTACGAACTGACCCTTAAAGATGAAATGGGCGAATTGAAGTCTAACTTTTGGTGCTCAATGTTTAAAAATGGCAAAATGATAGGCAGAGCTGTAACCGATTCACAAGGATATGCAAATATTATCTTTGAGGAAAATATCGGTCAACACGATACGCTTCAACTTAAGGTTTTTGGAGCTAATGTCTTCCCTAAAACTATCGACATCACAGTCGTGCCAAACAATAAACCATATTTAGTATGTATGGATTATACACTTAACGACACGGATCGTAAAATGGATTTTTCAGAATCGCACACTATGAATATTTTATTGAAAAATTCTGGCAACGCTGTAGCAAACAATATAACTGCAAACTTGAGTTGTGATAAACCTGAATATGTAAATATAACAGATTCTGTTGAAACCATTGATGTTCTAATGGGAAATGCTGACATAAGCTTAAGCAATGCTTTCGCTTTTGAAATAAGTGATGACGTGCCAAATAATACAATTGTTAATTTTACAGTGACAATTACAAATGGTTCAGATACATGGAATTATGATTTTGACGCCACTATATGTGCACCTGATTTCAGTGTCATAGATGCTGTTTTAGAAGACGCCTCTGGCGATGGTAAAATAGATGCTGGCGAGTCGGCAACGATTTGTTTTACAGTAAAAAATTCAGGAAAAAGCACAGCAGAAAATGTACTGTTCTCAGTGTTATGTCCAACACAGGATTTTTATTATGATGAAAATAAAACCGTTATCAAACATTTGCCTGAAACAGAAACTTTCACTTACACATTTTCCTTTACATTGGATGAAATGTTGTCAGATGCGAATTATGAACTCATTTTATCGACGGCTTCCGGTAAATATGTGTCACATGAATCATATTACATAGTGGTGGGAGGAAAAGAAGAGACATTCGAAACAGGAGACTTCAGCGCATTCGACTGGCAATCAGAAGGAAATGGATATTGGTATATAGATAGCGTCTCGCCTTATCTAGGAAAATATTGCGCCAGATCTTCATTTATTAATGATGGCGGACGTGCACAACTGTCTATTGAAGTAGAATTTTTAAACGATGCAGAAATATCTTTTTATAAGAAAGTATCATCAGATAATAGTGCTGTTTACAAAAATGGTTTGTATTTTTTGGTAGACGATTTTATATTTGGCGATTGGTGCGGAGAGTTTGATTGGTCTAAATCAACATTTAAAATAGAAAAAGGAACGCATGTGCTGAAATGGATATTCCGTAGAATTGTTGTCTTGCATGAGAATGAAGAATATACAATGATTGACAACATTATGTTCCCTCCTAATGCCGTTGTGTTGGATGTAAAAGTTGAGGAAGAAAAGACAATGTCTGTTTATCCTAATCCAACAAATGGAATAATCAGACTCCTGCTTGATGATATGCAATATGATATTACGATTTATGATTTTATGGGAAGAACGGTTAAAAACTATAAATATATGACCGGATATTGTGAACTGGATTTGATGGATATGAAAAACGGAATGTATTTTATAAATATTCGTAATGATAATTTTAATACGACACAAAAAATCATAAAAAAATAATTACACTAGCATTTACCAAGGAAACTTATCCAGAACATAAAATAATACATGCAATCACTCACAACTAAGAAAATACAAACTATGAAAAAACTATCATTTATTCTAATCCTGTTTTTCTCAAGCAACATAATGTTTTCACAAAATGAATTTGAATATGTCTATGAATCTTCCGATTTCAATAACATCATAGAAATCACAGATATTCTTGAGATGGATAATGGTGATTTTATGGTGTTCGGTATAAAATTTGACCATAACTATTTCGGACGATTTTCCAATTCTGGGGAATTGCTGTATGAAAAACTAATAAACAACTCTGTTCCAGGATATTATCACATAAATCATGAAGGTTCGCCCATTATAAAAAGCAAGGATGGCGGATTTTATATCTTCACAAATCTCAACCCAATATACGACACTAACGATATAAACTATCAAGGATATTTCGAAGCCAAGATTGTCATGGATAAATTAGATGAAAATCTTGAATTGATTTATTCTAAGGAAATGACGATTCCGTTAGATAGTACAATCATTTGTGATGAAACAATATTATATGACTATCCTGAAATAGAAATAGGAACTGTACTTGATGAGGGTGACGGTTTTGTTATCTGCTATGAGAAATATGCAGAAGAAGCATATGGGTCCTCACCTCATATATACGGATTTGACAGCACTTTTTTCATTAAAACAGACTATGATCTGAATATACTTAAAAGCGGAAGTCTTGGTCACCTAAAATGTAATGAGTTGAGGCATCGGAATCATCTTTTGTATGATGAAGAAGATGATGAATATTTGTATTATACTAGTGGCGAATGGAATGGTTCACATTATAAAAAAGGTTTCTACCTTTATAGATTTGACTCAGATTTCAATTATATTGGCGAGCATTACTTGTCAAATACTAACGGGACTGGAGTTAATTCTATACATTATCAGGATGGAGACTACTTAACCAGCGGCATAACATTTAAGCGTACAAGTTCTAATACAACGATTATGATGGCAGGCGCCAAATGTGGACAGAGATATACGGCTGCTATATGCTTGGAAATTAATGATGAAGCCAAGATGTTAGATAGTATTACTTTCGCAAAGAATGAGATATCTTCTACTAATAAAACTACTGTTCCACGTTATGGTTCTATAGACTGGACAGATGAAAACAGGATATTTATCGGAGCGACATCAAATTCATATTATTCGCCAATACTAAATGACCATCAGTATCTTACCATAAGGATGATTAACAAAGATCTGAATATTCTAGACGAACTTTATTATGATTTGGGAAAGACTTCAGCATTATGGACAACTACACTTAAAGCCACCCAAGACGGTGGTTGTATGATAGCCGGTCACTTCTATTATTACGATAAAGATCCTGACACCTATTATAATGTAATAAAGAAATTTCCACCGGAAGCATTCGACGATATCAAAGAAGCACACGCTCACGGTTTGAAATATGCTGTCGCTTATCCTAATCCAGGCGGAGATATTTTGAATATAAGAACCGGTTTACGAAATGCCGTTTTATCTGTTTATGATATAAATGGTAAAAAAATCCACGAACAGGAAATAACTGACGACGTTACTTCTGTAGACGCTTCTAAATGGCAAAGCGGAACTTACGTTTGGAGGTTAGGAGTTAGAAGTGCAGAGTTAGGAGTTAAGGAGATGGAGAGCGGAAAGTGGGTTAAATAGCAAAATCAGAATAGAAAAACCTCAGAAATTCAAAAAAATTGAGATTCTGAGGTTTTGAATTATTAAAAAGACTTAAACTAGTGGAAAATAACTTTAGTCATTAGTCATTTGCCATTAGTCTTAATTATTTCTCTGATATAAATATCTCTTGATGCTCTTCTTCGGTGTTCTCTCGAAAGCTTCCGACATCACCTCTATCTTCTTAAGTTTCGCGTAGTTAGGCAAATCCTTATTCACTTCAGGCAATGTGTCTTCAATATATTTGATGAATGTAGCCTGATCCATGCCTTCTTTCGCCGCTGTGTCGAAGTCAGGATAGATGAGAGCGGTCAATCCGCCGTTGTCTTCTATGACCAACGACTCGAGGACGTAAGGACGTGTATCCAATACTGCTTCCACTTCTTCAGGATAGATATTCTGTCCAGAAGGACCAAGAATCATGCACTTAGAGCGGCCTCTGAGGAAGAGATAACCGTCAGCGTCGATGATGCCCATGTCGCCAGTATGCAACCATCCGTCTTTATCGAGGACTTCTCTTGTCGCCTCTTCGTTCTTGTAATAACCCAAGAACACGTTAGCGCCTTTAACGAGAAGTTCGCCAGGGATGTTAACCGGATCAGGAGAGTCAATCTTCATCTCCATATTAGGAACTATCTTACCGCAAGAATACAACTTAGCAGTCTTGTAATCATCGTAAGTGATGATAGGAGCGCATTCTGTCATGCCGTAACCCACTGTGAATGGGAACTCCATCTTCTTGAAGAACGCCTCGACCTCTTTGTTGAAAGCAGCGCCGCCGATGATGACTTCATAGAACTCGCCGCCGAAAGCGTTGACGAGTTCAGTCTTGATCTTATTCATAATGAACTGGTCGAGGATTGGAAGTTTAAGAGCGAACTTGATGCCTGCATTCTCAATGACAGGTTTCACCTTGCTCTTGTATATCTTCTCGATGATGAGAGGCACCGCGATTACCAAAGTAGGCTTGACTTCTGCGAGCGCCTGCATGATGATCTTTGGACTTGGGAGACGTGAGAGGAAGAAAACGTGACAACCTCTTGTCAGCTGATATAACACCTCAAACATAAGACCGTACATGTGCGCACATGGCAACATTGAAACGACTCTTGATGTGTGGTTGATTTGAGGAAGCACTGTCTCAGCAAATTCGATGTTGGAACGGATGGCACGATAAGGAATCATGACACCTTTTGAGAAACCTGATGTTCCTGAAGTATAGTTGATGATAGCGAGTTCATCGGCAGAGTCTTCATAATAATTCAACGACTCTGGAGCGAATTCCATCGGATAATGTTTTCCGAAAAGTTCATTGAGATGCTCGCGGCTCTCGGTAATCTTTTCATTAGCTGCATAAAGAAGTTTGAAAGTGTTGACTTGAATGATAGCCTGGAGGTCAGACATATCAATTTCGGAAAGACCTTCCCAAATCACTTCATCAACGAAAAGTATCTTAGCTTCAGAATGGTTTACGAGGTGATTGATGTTGCTTGGCTTAAACTCGTGCATGAGAGGCACCGGCACTGCGCCATAAGTTAACGCTGCCAAAAATGACACCACCCAATTGGCTTGGTTTCTTGAGCAAATAGCGACTTTATCGCCTTTTTCAAGACCGCATTCTTCAAACATAATGTGGAGTTTGGCTATTCTTCTTGCCATATCCCTGTAATGTAAAGTCACGCCTTGGTAGTTTGATATAGCTGGTCTATCCCAATTTTCCTTAAAAGATTTTTCAAAAATCTTATTTACTGATGTAAAGTTCATCTTCAAAGTTATTAGTTAGTAAATATAATTTAGTTCATCGGCACAAAAATAAAAAAAAAGTAAATACGTTTACCAGTGTTTTTATAAAACTCAGAGTTTCAGAATTTCAGAATCCCAAAAATTTCTGGGGTTTTAAAGGGGTACAATTCATTATAGTTTCAAATCACAATACATCAATCGCGTTAAGATTGTTTCTGTGATTGGAATTTTATATTGTTCCCCTTCCTCTTGTTCATTTTCGTACAGATAACGAAAATTATTTGACTCATAAAACTTAGTGGTTCTACCATTATTATACGCATCAACGACTATAAATCTACATCCTGTTTTATTATCTGAATGTCGAAACCATTCTTTTATGAATTGTAACAACTGACCGCCAATATTCTGATTTTGGAAGCACTTGTTAATACCAAGTCGTCCTATCAATACTGCAGGATAAGATCGTCCCCTCTTGTTATTATTTATAGTCCTATTCAATCTGTTTCTCACCTTATTATTGAGATTTACAGTTTTTATACTATCGTTAGCGAGTGTAAACAGAGCAACTATTTGATAAGGTTTTTCATCTGTAATCCAGCAATATGTTTTTCCCATCAATTCATCTGTATACAATTCTGCTTCATTATGAAAGAATTCATCCAAATCACTATTTCCACAACTAAAGTCCGAACAATGTTTAAATATTTCATTATTAAAAGGCAACATTATACATTGTTCGTACAATGAGAACTTTTTCATATTATCAGAATTTGAATTTCTTAGACTTCTCTATAAATCGTTCTAGTCGCTCAATGTCTGCATCCGATAATTTAGGTGTCTTTAATGATTTATTACGATCAGCTTCTCTGTCAAAATTCACAGCTGATTGCCCTGTTAAAATAGGTGATGATTTTATAAATACTGCCATAACTTTTGGTTTTTAAACACTATGCAAAAATATAATATTATCCAATAGAAGTCAAGAGTTTTTATCTTAAAAATTATTAACAATCAACTAGTTGAACACACAAGAAGATTGAGAGGAACAAAGGGTTAAGAGTTAATCAACTCTAGTTCCTCCACTTCCTCTACTCCCTCTAATTTAAAAAAACTTGTTGTCTTGTTGCCTTGTAGTCTTGTAGTCTTATTGACTTTTTTGTATCTTTGAGGTAGTCCAAGCTAAATTATTTGAACATCAAATTATTGAGAATAACTTGTATAATAATGGGCAACGGATAAGAAATTGCAAACTGTTTTATTACACTATATTTATCATGCTTTCAAACAACTCTTTTCTA
>JAFZDU010000086.1 GCA_017561025.1 Bacteroidales bacterium
CAAAGACCAACGATTTATCTGCGATTCAGTGCTTATGGTCCTTGGTGGGAACGTTCTTCCGCCAATTCTTTCGTATGTTTGCTTGAGCGTACGGTTGTCATATTGTGTTTTAAGCAAACCTCGATATATAGGAGTGTCCCATACTTCTACAATCTTCAGCTGGTTGCCTAATTTGTTACGATTGTAACCTTTTATCGAACTCGCCCAATCGTTGAACAACTGACGAAAACGATTTTCTTCCGCTTGGGAGAAACTAATCTTTTTTGCATCTCTATAATTTGCCATAATTAATCCTCCTTAATATGATGTTGCGTCGTTGTCAAAATCAAGTTTTCTTATTGCGCTTAATCCGAGTCGTATAGAGACTATAATAGCTACTAATATCATAATTGCAGCTATCAAAGGTAGAAACAACGAGAGACTATTGGTGACATTGATTTCCTCTTGGTATTCGTCTAATGCCTTCCAGCAATAAGAGACAACGGTAAATCCCTTGAACTCGTCATCTGTCTTGCCTTCTTCAAGTTCTTTCTGATACAGGTTTTTCGCATAATCCATCATCTTGTCTTTTTCGGCCTTGAAACTCGATAGGGAGTAGTCGTTGTAAGATGTAGATATAGCCTCCTTTAAATTTACTGTTTTGTCCGTTAAATTGAATTTGCTTACGCTGAATCGATGAAAGACTATCATCAATGCAAACGCCAATGCAATAAAGAAGATTCGTTTGATGACTCTCCACATGACTGTAAGATTTTAGGTTTAACAATGTGTTTGTTTTCAGACGGCTAATTTATAAACTAATATTTTAAAAAACAAAAAAAATCCCGATTAAAAATCGAGATTTTTTTCAATATATTCAATATTTCTAAAGTTCTATCATCATCCTACTACTTCGCAGTAGATTCCGTAATCTTTAAGCATTGAAGTGATAGTATGAAGCTGGTTCTTATCTTGAAGGTTCATTCTGATAGTTATCATTGTCTTACCTACTTCGACATTAGTCAATGAGCGTTCGTGGTTTATCTCGTTGATATTGACTTTAAGTCCTTCGAATATTGAGAGGATTTTCTTTAACTCACCTGACTGGTCAGGCACTATGACTCTGATAGTAGCGCGGAGACCTTCTTCCACCATGCCTTTTTCGATGATTTGTTCAAGAATCTGCATGTTGATGTTACCGCCGCTGACGACAGGCACTACGTTCATTCCTTTGAGGTTGGCCTTGTTGAAGAGAGCTGCTGCCACAGATGTCACACCTGCTGGTTCAGCGAGAATCTTAGCTCTTTGGAGCAAGAGATATGCTGTGTGTGCTATTTCTGTATCGGTAACGCTTACTACGTCGTCGACGTATTCTTGGATGATGTCGAATGTGAGAGAGCCTGGGGTCTTAACAGCTATACCGTCAGCTATTGTAGACACAGAAGGCAAGGTGATGACTTTATTGGCTTCGCGAGATGCCACTGTTGATGCTGCACCTGCTGCGTTGACGCCGATGACCTTGATTTTAGGATTCATTTCCTTTATCGCCATTGCGATACCAGCGATGAGGCCGCCTCCGCCGATAGGAACGATGACTGCATCAACGTCAGGTTGTTGTTCTATCACTTCCAATCCGATAGTACCTTGACCAGCTATGATCAATGGGTCGTTGAAAGGATGGATATAAGTAGCGTTATGTTCTTTGATATATTCTTGAGAAGCTATAGCTGCGTCGTCGAAAGAGTCGCCTGCTAACACTACGTTAGCGCCATAGCCTTTTGTTGCGAGCACTTTTAAAGGAGGTGTGAAGATAGGCATGAAGATGGTGCTTTGCATTCCGAGTTTTGTTGCGGAGAAAGCTACGCCTTGAGCGTGGTTGCCTGCTGATGCTGCTACAACACCTTTAGCTCTTTCTTCAGGACTTAAGTTCGCCAATTTGTTATATGCGCCTCTCACCTTGAAAGCACCTGTTGTCTGCATATTTTCCAGTTTCAAGAAAATATTGGCATCAGACATTTGTGAGAATGACTTTGAGTGAATTATGTTAGTTTTTTTTGCGACACCTCTTAATGTATTACGGGCAGCAACAATGTCGGAGAACTTTAATACTGAAGAATCCATGACAATACTATTTAATCTATAATGTGTAAACTGTTAACATACAGATTTAAAAAAAAGCTAACGATAAAAACATAGTCTTTAGTCATTAGCCTTTCGCCATCTTTGTGGAGCATATGAGAATCGAACTCATGACCTCTTGACTGCCAGTCAAACGCTCTAGCCAACTGAGCTAATGCCCCATCTTTTTTTTGCGACTGCAAAGATATAATTTTTTTAAATATAAATCATACTCGTATGAAAATTATTTTTCATTCTGCGACTATGATTTATATGCTATTAGTTGTCACGATAGTCTTTCTTCTTCGAGAGTTTCAAGTCCTGTAAAGCTGCTGCCTTGACATTGATGGTGAAGTTCCAGCTCTTGTATGTTCCGAGAGGAATCCAGTTGAAACGCATTTCCCAGCAATGCAGGTCTCTATATATAGTAAAAGAGGTGTAAGAAAGTTTCTTCAGCTCGAAGTCCCAACCTGTCTGTACCGACACTTTCCAGTTAGGGCTTAAGTTGATGTTGCCGTTGGCTCCGAGAGTCTGTATCACTTTCCTGTTGTCTTGCATTATAAGATTCAGGTAGGTGAGGTTGTTCGACATAGTAAGGTTATAGCTAAGCGACAATGCCCATTTTGTTGTCCAGTCGATATAGTCTTCCGGATAAGAGCGAATGTCGTTCATCTCTTCTTCCGATGCTAATGGCGACGACTCGAATTGTCGTGTGGCTGAGTTTCTGGTGCCGCCTTTGTTTTTCTTGAAGGTGTCGTTGTTGAGCGAATAGCTGAGACTGAAGTTCCACGATACGCTGTTCTTTCTGAACAGACGTTGGTTGACGTCCCACTCAAACTGGTTGAGCTGTTTCTTTCCTGTAGAATCGAGTATGTAAGGGTCCCATATACTTGAATATCTGACCGAGAGGTTCTTGAACAATGTAGTTCTTCCGCTGATGGATAGATATGAGAAGTTGAGCGAGTCTTTAGCTATGTCGTAGCTGCCGCTGAAGGAGAGGTCTTCAATAAGCTTGACCTTCTTCAAGCCGGTGATAGAGTCTCTCTTCGATGGCACCTTTATCTCTAGATTGTTGCCTAAGCTATAGTTGATACGTCCGGCTTCTCCTGCTGGCGGAGAACCGTAGATGTTACCTTGGAACATGGAGTATAATTGCTCAATGCCGTTGGCGTCGTAGTATGTGTCGTAATAATTCCAGAAATCTTTAGAGAAGTCGGGATTGTATGAGATGCCTATGGAAGGAGTGAGCACATGACGTATCGCTCTGACAGGTCCTTTCTTGAAGTTGACCATACCATATAGTTTTGTTGTCATAGTACTCGACACATCGAAACTGAACACGTTTCTGAACTGGTTGATGGTGTCGGTCCTAAGATATCCTCCTGCAGGCATGTTGCTGTCTTCTATCCATTGTTTCTCGAAATATCTGAAATACATTCTGTCTAACAATGTGGCAGAGGTTGTCCATGTGATGTGTTTGAACAATTTGACAGGCATGCTGATAGGTATTCTATGCTGAACGCCGTTTTGTAAGTTGTTGAGCCAATTAGGCTGGAAGAACAAGCTGTCGGCCATGCTGACGTAGTTCTTCGCATTACCGGTATAGCTGATGTATAAGTCTTTATACCATCTTTTCTTTGCAGTATTGCCTACGTTTTTCAATGGGTAGACGCGATTCATGTTAAGAGTGAACTCAGGCAGTGTTACGGTCATGATGCGAGTTAGAGTGTTCTGGCTGTGGCTCGCATTGGCGGTGAAGTTGAACAGATTGCCTATGCTTGTCTGGTATGCGACACTTGACTGGAATGTGTTGCTCAGATATTCGTTAGACGATATCGCATTGTATTTGTTGTAGTTTGAACTCACGATATAGACGTCGGCAGAGAATGATGATTTAGGTCTTGCCTTGGGGTCTTGCTTGTGTACCCATCGTATTTTGAAGTCGGTGCTTTCGTCATAGTCGGCAGAGCCTTTTGTTCCTATTTTGTTGACGGCGTAACTTCCTGAGAAGGAGCCGTTATATGCATATCTTTTGTTATAGCGCAATGTAGGCTTGACGGCCCAGCTGCCTCTGGTGTAGATGTCTCCTACGAGTTGAAGGTCGACATGTTCGTTGATGCCCCAATAGAAACCGCCGTTTTCGAAGTAGAATCCTCTGTTGGCAGACTCGCCCCATGTCGGTACTAGGATACCGTTGCGCTGGCCTTTGGAGTTAGGGAAAATGCCGAATGGGACACCGATAGGCAATGGTGTTCCTTCTAACATGAAATATGCTGGTCCGGTCACGATTTTGTCGTTAGGGATGACCTTGGCCTTGCCGAAATGGAATTCATAGTGAGGATGAACAGGATTGCTGCATGTGGTGTATGAGCCAGACTTGATGTTGATGGAGTTGTCTTCCATCTTCTTAATCCTAGAGCCATGTATATAACCCATAGCATCCTCGGTGAATACCTTTGTGATGATGCCTTTCTTGGTCTCGAAGTTGAAAGTCATAGACTCGGAATTGTATTTCTTGTCGCCTTCGAGGAAGACAGGCGTGCCATATAACTTGCCTGTAGAGTCGTGCATGCCTTGCGCGAAGACCGTGCGTTTCTCGAAGTCGAATTCTATGAAAGCAGCCTCTATGGTGATGTCTTCATAAACGACTTTGGCTTCGCCATAATAGTAAATCTTGTTGTTCTTGAAGTCCTGGACGGTAGAGTCGTTGCATGTACGTTCTATCTTGTCTTCTACGAAACTCTTGTTGGCAGGAGCTGTGTTTTGCTTTTTGGAAACTATGTTGTCTTCTTTTGCAGTAGAATCAATGACGATAGTGTCGTTGAATTGAACTGTCGGGGTGTCGGCTACTATGGTGTCGACGGTGATGATTTTTTCTACTGAGAAATTGAGTGTGCTGTCGTTGTCGAGAGTATCTTGTACGATTATAATGTCTTGATCCTCACTGTTGTTATTGATGTCTTTAAGGGTTTTGCAGCCCGACAATATCAACGAGAAGACAAAGAAAAAAACAAGAAAATATTTATATGTTTTACTCCTCAACAATTTATTTTATATTTTTGTAAAAAATTATCTGCAAATATACGTTTCTTATGCTTAAGTTGCGACTAAATTCTGAAAAACGAGTGATTTTATTTTTTATTATTCTGATTATGAGCTTTATCATGGCTGATGAGGCTTATGCTCAGAGTGGAAAGAAAATCACTACTGTTGTGATAGATGCAGGTCATGGAGGAAAGGATCCTGGTGCGGTGGGCAAGAAAGCTAAGGAAAAAGATGTCACATTAAGTGTAGCAAAGATGACCGGTGACTATATAAAGCAGTATTGTCCTGACGTCAAGGTGGTATACACTCGCAGCAGCGATGTCTTTGTTTCGCTTCTTAGAAGAGCGCAGATTGCCAATGAGAAGAATGCTGACCTGTTTATCTCTATACACTGTAATGCCAATGCATCTCCGCAGCCATGTGGAGTGGAGACATTCGTGATGGGTGAGCATAGAAACGCCGCCAACCTCGAAGTGGCTAAGCTTGAAAATGCTGCTATCATGTATGAAGAAAACGCACAGGAAGATTATAACAACTTCAACCCCAATAGCACTGAGGCTTATATCATGCTCAGTTTCTTCCAAAGTGAATATAAAAACGCTTCTCTTAATCTGGCAGAACATATCCAGAATCAACTTGTTCAAAGGGTAGGACGTAAAGACAGAGGCGTGCAGCAGGCTGGATTCCTCGTGCTTTATAAGACTGCAATGCCTTCTGTATTGGTGGAGATTGGATTCCTCTCCAATCCTGCAGAGGAGAACTTCCTTAACTCTAAAGATGGTCAGACTTATATAGCATCTGCTTTGTTCAGAGCGTTCCGCGACTATAAAAACGCATACGAGAAAGAAAACGTCACCGAAGGCCCCGCCTATGAAAACAATAACATAGCAGCTGCTACAGATAAGGTGCTGTATAAAGTTCAGATAGAAAGCCGTAACAGAAAAGTGGATAACCCATCTCAACATTATAAGGGATTGAAAGATGTGAGTTATTACGAACATAACGGCCAATATAAATATACAGCTGGCTCCTTCGATACAAAGAAAGAGGCCGACGAGTATTGTAAGACTGTCAAGACTAAAGGCTATACTAGCGCCTTCGTCATATCGATGAAAAATGGAATAAGGTTGTAATAAAAAGAAATAGCAATGAAAGATAAAACAAAATCAATATTAATCGGATTGTCGTTTGTTACAGCAATAGCTTTGTTTGTATGGGGCTTTAACTTCCTGAAAGGAAAGTCGATACTCAGACATCAATCAAACTATTACATACTCTGTAATGATTCGCAGGGCATGCTCCCTGGTGATATAATCACTATCAATGGAATGCAGGTAGGAACAATAACTTCCTTGAAGTTTCATCCAAGTCAAGATGGCTCTATAGTTATTGACTTCATAATGAATAACGAAATTAACATTCCTAAAAACAGTACAGTTAAAATCGTCAAGAGCCTCATGGGTTACGCTAATCTTAACCTGATTATGGGCGACTCGAAAGAACTGGCTCAGAGCGGCGATACTCTCCAATGTGACTTCGACTCTGGAACAATGGGAATGATTACAGAAACCATAATGCCTCTTAAAAATAATCTGGAGACTTTGCTGGTGTCTCTTAACGAACTGACAGCAAATATCAACAGCATGCTCGACACCGAACTTAAAGACAATATCAATAAAGGTGTGAGCAGCCTGGCTTCCTCAATGGATAATATCAATGCCATATCATCAGATTTGCAGGAACTCACAGACAGCAAGGACGGAAAGCTTACATTGGTCGTCAATAACTTGGAGACAATAACAGATAACTTCGCTACAGTGAGCGACTCCTTGAAAAAGATTGACTATGCTCATCTCGTCAGCTCTCTCGAAAACTGCATCGCTGAATTCAATGTCTTGATAGAAGGCGTGAATAATGGTGAAGGCAGCGCCGGACTACTTGTGAAAGACGATAGCCTGTACTATAATGTAAATGAAACTGTCGCTACACTTCAGTCTATCTTGGAAGAGATAAAGGCAAATCCAAAGAAGATCAAGCTTAGTGTCTTTTGATTGATTAAATTGGACAGGTGATTTTTTTCTAGACTTAAAAAATGAAACATTACATTCTATTAATATTTTTACTCCTATCATGTGGCCTTTCTGCGCAGAAAAGCAAAACGGTCATTCATATCCTGAATGCTGATATGGCAGATTATGACGAACGTCTCGGCAAAGACGTGCAGCGTCTTATCGGTAATGTCATCATGCGTCAGGATTCTACCTATTTCTATAGCGACAGCGCATATTATAACGAGAAGACAAAGTTCTTCGACGGATTCGGAAATGTGCATATCAATGTCAATGACAGCATCGATATATATAGCAGACTGCTTAAATATAATGGTGAGACAAAGTTCGCGGAGCTTTTCCATGATGTGGTGCTTAAAGATGACTCTACTGTGTTGAGAACTCAGTATATGACTTACGATAGAGTGAAACATCTTGCTACTTATCCAAACAGAGGAACTATCACTCGTAACGATAAGAAACTGGTAAGCAAAAAAGGATATTACAGAGATGATATCAAAGTGCTGTATTTCAGAAAAGATGTGGTTGGCACTATGCCTGATTATAAGATTGTTTCTGATACATTGGTGTATGACACCGATAATGAAATGATGTATTTCTATGGCCCTACTAATATCTACAACGAAGATAACACGCTGATAGGAAACTATGGCTGGTATAATACCGAGACGGAATTCGCATATCTCGACAAACGAGCAACATTGAAAAACAACGAGCAGTCTATGACATCCGACACTATGTATTACAATAAGAAGACTGGTTATGCCAAGGCTTTGAGTGATGTTATCATAGAAGATACAGTCAACAAGGCTGTCGTAAGAGGAGAATATGCTGAGATGTGGAAGAAGCTCGGTAAATGCATGATAACAGATAACTCCCGTGCTTACTATTATGAACAGATAGATACTCTCTTTGCTAAGGCCGACACTCTTTATGTCTATTTTGATACTATTACTAACGACATTCAGCATATAAAGGCTTTCTATAATGTCAGGTTCTTCAGAAATGACATACAGGGAAAATGTGATTCCTTGCATTATGCTCTTGCTGACTCGGCTGTATATATGAGGGTGAATCCAGTGTTGTGGGCTGAGGATACTCAGATGAGCGGCGATTCCATCAATGTCATCGTCAAGGAAAGAAGCATCGACAGTCTCCTGATGTATCCTAATGCTTTCGTGATACAACAGGATTCTATCCGAGGCTTCAATCAGGTGAAAGGTAAGCGTATAACGACATATTTCAATGGCAATGAGATTGACCATATGTTCAACGAAGGTAATGCCGAAACTGTATATTGGTTGAGAGATGACGACGGAAGCCTGATAGGTGTCAACTTCTCACAGTCGGCAATGATGGATATCAAGATAAGAGACAGGCGGATTTACAACATCAAGTATTACAAGAATATCAAAGAGACCTTGTATCCTGAAGAGCAGCTCAAAGACAATCAGGAATATCTCAACGGTTTCCTATGGCAAGAAGATATAAAGCCAAGAAGGGAAGAGTTCGAGAAATGATATGAGGTCGTGACAAAAAAACGCATCAATGATTCATATAAATTAGAAATACATTGATGCGTTTTTTTTTTTTTTTATTATAGTGAGTGGTTGTTTACTCTTTCCAAAAGAACTTCTTTCTGATTCCAGTGGAATGGCTCGTAGTCGTTGTTTCTTGTCACTTTGTTTTTACGGAAGATCAGTCCGTCGACGGATTTGGCATAAAGCAATGGATTGTCGAATGTGATGAAATGGTTTTTCTCTATTACGATGGCGTCTTTCTTTCCTCCATGGAAATATGATGTCTGTTTCTCCAGTTCAGGTATTTCAGGATATATTGAGATTACAGCATTGGTGAATTGGAACATGTTTGTCAGGGCATTGATGAATGTGTTGTTTCGTATCACCAGGTCGCGTACGGCACCAGATTCGTACCATCCGTTACAGTCGCCGCATAATAAGATGGCTGTTCCGGAAGTGTGGTCGAAGATATTGTCTTCGCATACTGTTCTCAATGGAGAGCTGAATAAGGCTCCTCTTGCTCTGTTGTTTCTGACGATGTTATGTGAGAATATCACTTCAGGTGTCCAGCATAGGTTTTCTATTCCGAAAGACTCGTCTTTATTTATTTCTTCTGGCAGTTCTTTTTCAAAAGTGATGATGAACTCTTTTGCTCCTCTTGTCACATCTTTGTCGTAAGGTCTTATCTCCTTGATTATATTGATATGATCCAGCATCTCCATGCTTTTCGACCTGACGAAACATACGCTGTCGCCGGTATCGCCCCATGCGAATCCCCATGCCTGGCTGTGTTCGTATCTGCAGATAAGGGTGTTGTTGTCGCAGCGTTCCTTTACTTTAAGATACACTCCATGAACATTGATGGCGTCATCCATCATGCCTTCATATAGTCCGTGTTCGGAACGTATCATGCCCTTGCATTGTGAGAAGTGTGTGGCGTCGGCTTGTGTGGTGAAGTAACGTTTATCGTTTTCTTTCAGGCATACGTTGAAATGGTTTAGCCTGATATTGCAGCAACGTTGTGCCAAGAGACCCATGCCTTCAGCATAATGAATGTTGACCTTGTTGATATATGTGTCGTTGCTGTGGTCGAGGAATATTCCAGGAGCTGGACGTTTCCATGTGCGCATCGCTACGATGGTTCCGGCCTTCAGCCTCTTGTCTTTCCAGTTAGGAGCATGAAGCCTACGTTCTCCTATCTCTACTACATCTTTGGTGTTAATCCATAAGTCGCTGGTCTGATAAACAATATGTCGTGATTCTTTTTCGAAGGCGATGCCTGTGTTCTGTTGGTATTTCCATCCCTCGCCATAAGTTTCGAAGATTCCGTTTTCGTTGATGCGATAGCTGACCCAAGGCTCGACACGGAAGCTTATGCCTTCGTTCTCGTCGTTGTGTAAAATCTCTACCTGTGCGATATGAGGGTTCTCGAAGTCTATGGAGAAGTCGGTTAATGTGATATTGCTGGAGTTGACGACGGCTATAGGAAGCATCTGTCCATGGAAGATGAATTCTGATCCGTTGCCATCGATGGTGAGCTTATTCCATTGTTCCAGACAAATACCTATGGCCTTAGGTTGGTTTTGGTCGTGGTTGGAGATATAATATTCTCTCTGCTGAGCATCCTGTGGATAGAAGTCGTAGCGTGCCTTCTTGAATCTTATCACTACTTCGTCATCACTGTCAATGCTGTTTTTTATGGTGAGAAGAATCTCGTTGAGACGAGAAGCGTTGTCTTTACTGTCTTCATCAGGAAGGAAGAAATATGGAGCTTTTGAAATGTCGATTACTGTTTTCTTGGCTTCTGCTGCTGATGAGAACAATAGCACGAATATCAATATTAATGTTTTGGTGTATCTGTTCATTGTTGTTGTTTTAAGTTTTTTTCGAGATTTTGTATGTGAAATTATTTTTGAACAAAGATAAATATTCTTTGATAAATTCGTAAATTTGTGCTTCGAAAAATGTTATTTTTTTGAAGTAATTTTTTTATAAATGAAGACAATAAAAGAAATATATCGTATAGGCCATGGACCTTCTAGCAGTCATACCATGGCTCCTCGTTTTGCATCAGAACAGTTTTTAGCTCGTAACCTAGAGGCTGCACATTTTGAAGTCACTTTGTATGGCAGTCTCGCCGCGACAGGAAAAGGCCACTTGACAGACGTCGCTATTTTAGACGTCCTCGAGAAAAAAGCTCCTGTTACTATAGTATGGCAGTCTGATATTTTCCTTCCTTATCATCCTAATGGGATGACATTTAAAGCCTTCAATGCTGAAGGTGTTCTTTTGGAAGAATGGACAGTCTATAGTGTCGGCGGCGGTGCTTTGGAAGAAGAAGGCAAGAAGGCATTGTTGCCTGATATATATCCTATCACCAAGATGACAGAGATATTGAACTGGTGTGAGGATTCAGGCAAGGCTTATTGGGAATATGTCAATGATGTTGAAGACGACCCATATCTCATGGATTATCTTGAAGAGGTATGGAATACTATGAAGGCTGCCGTTGAGCGTGGTCTTCAGACAGAAGGACGTCTGCCCGGACCTCTCAACTTGCCTCGTAAGGCTGCTAACTATCATATCAAGGCGATGGGATATCAGCATACTCTCAAGAGTCGTGGTCTGGTGTTCTCTTATGCTCTTGCCGTCAGCGAAGAAAACGCCTCCGGTGGTCTTATAGTCACAGCTCCTACATGCGGCTCATGTGGAGTGTTGCCGGCAGTGCTTTATCATGGAGCCAAGGCATACGACTTTGCTAAGCCACGTATACTTAGGGCCTTGGCGACAGCAGCGCTTGTGGGTAATTTGGCTAAGACTAACGCCTCTATCTCAGGTGCAGAGGTTGGCTGCCAAGGTGAGGTGGGTGTCGCATGTGCTATGGCAGCAGCAGCGGTATGTCAGCTCTTCGGAGGAAGCTGCGCCCAGATAGAATATGCAGCAGAGATGGCTCTTGAACATCACCTCGGAATGACATGTGACCCAGTATGCGGACTCGTACAGATACCCTGCATCGAACGTAACGCCTTTGCGGCAGCACGCGCTATGGATGCCAACATATATGCTACATTCACCGACGGAACTCATAGAGTGTCGTATGATAAAGTGGTGGATACAATGAAAAGAACAGGACACGATATGCCACTCATATATAGAGAGACATCTACAGGCGGATTGGCTAGCGATTACGTACAAATGGATTATTAATTATGAAAAGACTTTTCCTTGCTATACCAATTAAGACCAGGGATAATGATTTTGTCCCTTTGCTTGATGGACTGAAACGTCAGCTTGCTCATGAGCAGAAAATCAACTGGGTGAGACCTGACCATATTCATCTTACATTGAAATTCATAGGCAATACTCCTGATGATGACATACCTAAGATTATCGAGGAAGTGGGCGAGATGCTGAAAAGACATAAGAACTTCACCATGGACTTTAATAGAACCGGTATCTTCGGAAGCCGCTATGCTCCGAGAGTATTATGGCTTGGCATGCAAAACACTCCTCAGGAGCTCCTCGACCTCGAAGAAGATACTCTCACCTCATTCGACAAACTTGGTTATATGCGCGACAGACAAAACTTCGTGCCTCATATCACATTGGGACGTATCAGGGAACTCTGCGAGAAACAGTATTTTCAGAAGATAGTTTCTGGCATAGAACAGAAGACATACATAAAGCAAGAAGTCAATGAGATAATATTATATCAAAGTTTCTTGCGTCCTGAAGGAGCGATGTATAAAGTGATAAAGAAATTTAAGATATAATGAATACCAAACCTCATTATCTCATTCTCGACGGTCTTCGTGGCGCTGCAGCTCTTATGGTGCTGTGGTATCACGTCTTTGAAGGCTTCGCTTTCGCTGGCGGAACTATGATAGAGAATTTCAACCATGGTCATCTCGGCGTCGATTTCTTCTTCATGCTGTCAGGTTTTGTGATAAGTTATGCTTATGATGATAGATGGAAGACAACAAGTGAGAGTTTTACAATAGGCACCTTCTTCAAGCGTCGACTGATTAGGTTGCAGCCTATGGTGATGATGGGCGCTCTCATCGGATTGATTACGTATCTTATCCAAGGTGGCGTGAGATGGGACGGCACTCACATGCCGATTCACTGGACCATGATAGCGTTTTTACTTGCTATGTTTCTCATACCTGCTTATCCTGGCGCTCCTTACGACGTGCGCGGCAATGGTGAGATGTATCCTCTCAACGGTCCTAGCTGGTCGCTTTTCTTCGAATATATCGGCAATATCTTATACGCTCTCTTCATTAGAAAATTATCTAATAAGAAACTTACAGTCCTGGTCGCGGCGACGGGTCTTCTTTGGATAGCTTTCGTCGTCTTCGATGTCTCTGGTTATGATATGATAGGCATCGGATGGACTTTAGACGCCGTCAACTTCTTCGGCGGTCTGCTAAGAATGATGTTTCCTTTTACTCTCGGTATGTTGTTGTCTCGTAATTTTATGAAGTCAACAAGTCAACAAGTCAACAAGACAACAAGTGTTTGTCCATGTTTTAAATCTTTCGTTGGAAAGAATGTTTTCTGGATTTCTATTGTCGTGATGTTTGTTCTTTTCTCTATGCCTTATATTTCAAAAACTGGTGACATCAGCGTCAACGGTGTTTATGAATTGTCATGCATCATTTTTGTCTTTCCTTTGATAGTATGGTTCGGCGCTGCGGGAAATGTCATGAACAAAATCTCCATGAAGATCTGCAAGTTCCTCGGCGATATCTCTTATCCTTTATATATAGTCCACTATCCGGTGATGTATCTCTTCTATTCATGGCTCATCAAAAACGAATTATACACTCTCGGCGAGACTTGGCAAGTTGTCTTGCTTGTCATGGCGACAAACATCGCGCTGGCATACGTCTGCCTTAAACTTTATGATGAACCGCTTAGAAGATGGCTAAGGGCAAATGACTAAAGGAAAATGCAGAAAACAACTATTTCACTTTAATTCTGTTTCCTTCTGAATATCCTGAAAACTCTGGTGCGTACATGCATTGTATCAAGGCATATCCATTGCTGAAGTCGCCTTCTTTTGTCACGAACATCGAATAGCTTACTTGATGTCTGCCTTTTGGAAGTCTGTCGAAATAGAATCCCATGAAGGTGTCGCTGTTGCTTTGATAATATAGCATTCCGTCTTGGTATCTATATCTCGACATCTGCTCGACAGGTTCGAGACAAGCGGCTCTCATGTCTTTCAAAAAGACGAATTCCATGTCTTGAGAACTTTCAATATTAAGATTTACGACAATCTTGTCTCCGACTTTAATGTCGTTATTCTCAATAGGAACGAGATATGTTCCTTCTTCGTTGACTCTCTCTACATAAATATTTCTCTCCACTTTCAATGGCGTCTCGTGTTTCCTCACTTCATCGAGAGAGACGAAATACTGACGGAACAAACCGCCCCAAATGAGATTGTCAGTTTCATTGTTGACTTTGATATCTTTAAAATCCTTCATCTCTTCTGAATTCCAAAAATACTGATTCATAAAATCAGAAGAATTGTTGTCGTTCTTAATCTCAACAAGCAATCCTGTATTATCTTCAATACTTGTAGTCTTGTTGTCCTGTAGTCTTGTTGTCTCATCAAAAACCAAAGCATAAATCGCATCGACGGTTGTCTGTGCGTTTTCCCACATATTGGTGCGTTTGTTGCATAACAACCACATCTTCATTTCGTTAAGAAGATTTTTGTCAGGGTTTATTTCCTTGAATGCTTCCATGATGATGGTGTTTTCGCTGACATTAGAACTCCAATACATGCCAAGATTTTCGTTCTTCCGTGCTCTTTCTTTCAGCGATTTCATTATCAGCTGAGCGATGCCTTTGTCGCCATTGCGATATAATATCAAGGCGATTTTTGCTTGCGTGCCGAAGTTGAAATGTTGCCAGTCTTCCTTCAAATGTTTGATAAAGAAGTCATTGGCGTTTTTGTATTTATAGTCTTCATTAAAATCGAAGAAACTCAACGCATATAATTTGTTGACGGTTGAATTGTTAGAAATATTCTTGTAATCTTTATATAAGTCATAATCTTCTATTATGTCGTTACATAAATACTTGATGGCGTTTTTGCTTATGATATCGGAATATTCCTGCTGACTTGCTGTCAATGATTTTATGACGTCCATTTTATAAAGACGACCGAAACCGCCTAATATATATTGAGTGATGAACGGACTTTCCGGCATGTTAGGGAACCACGACCATCCGCCGTTGACGCTTTGTTTTTCTTTAATGAGGTTTAAAGTCTCATCGGTCTTATTACGTAATGTGTTAATGTCGAATAAGTTGGCGAGCATCGCTTTTTGTTCTGCCTCCGATTTCGCTTCCATCACCCATGGCGTCTCTTGCAACATGATTGCTTTAAGATTCTCGTCTCTCTGAAGCGCCGACATCAATGCGTCGGGTGTCTCTAATTCCCATTTCTTGATATAATCCAATAAGTTAGGAATGTTGTTCGCTATGTATGAGGCGAGACTGTTTGCATAAAAAACGTTAAATGCAGCATCGGCATATTGTCCTGTCTCTTGAGAGAGATATGGCAGCGACTGTATCGCATACCAGACTGGATTAGCGCAGATGTTCAATGTCAATCCGTAATTTCTTTCGCTTTCATTTTGTAAATCGAAGTCGAAAGTCTTTTCGGAATTCTCTCTTACCATCAAAGGATATGTCTCAGTCATAAAGACTTCATTACTTAAAATAGGAAGAAGATGCTGCTCTGCATCAGAGAAATCCTCCGATGAAACGCTGAAACGCATCGCCAACAAATTGGTACTGTTGTTAATCGCAACCTTCCATCTTACTGACTCACTGTTTCCTGCAGATATTTCATTCATTGCAATCTCCTGTTCAGAGAGAATCAAATCCAAAGTTTCCATCGTCAAAGCGTCGAAAATCTCTAATTTCGCAGTTGCTTTTTGCCTTTTGTCCGTTGTCTTGATAACATTCGCCACCACCCAGAGAGTGTCGTTTTCATAAACGAAACGAGGCATATCGCTCATAATCATAAGAGGTTTCGATGTGGTGAAAGTCTTGTTTAAAGTGCCGACTTTCAAGTCTTTGGTATAAGCGAGCATCATCAGATTCCAGCGTGTCAAGGCGTCTGGCATGGTGAAAGAGAAGGTCAGACTTCCATCTTCGTTGGTGATTAAGTTAGGATAGAAGAACGCTGTTTCGTTGAAGTTTTCTCTTAATGAAGATGTAACATCTTGATCCTCGTGTTCTACTAAGTCTGTATCCTCTTCAACTATATCTATCTCACCGACAAATGTAACATTAGAACTTTTTGTCAACGAGCCTCCAGCCCTGACATTATCATTGGAAAAACTCATATTTCTAAACGAATACATTCTGCCGTCATAATTGTTTCCCACCAAGGTATAATTAGACAAAATATTGAAATCTAATGAATTATATTGTGGGAAACTTTCTTTACTGGCGTAAGTGTAAAAGTGTGAGAAACCATAATCAAACAAAGGATGATTGTTTGGCAAATATCTAATATAAGGCTTGTTGTTTAAACTCCATTTTTTTTTGGCGAAAACGTCTAATGAGGCATCATACATACCAACCATCAGATTGGCTAAAACGCCTTTGTCTTTATAATCCTTTATGGTAAGACTCCATTTCTCATTGGCTCCTGGCTGTAATTCGTCTCTTTCCACATCTAATTTTATATCCAAATCAAGATTGTCGTAAGGAACAGAAACATTTTGCCTTACAACATTGATAGTGTTATATTTAACAAAATACGCTTCAAATGTGATTCTGCCTCTGTCTTCCTTTTTAATTTTATAAGGGAACTTCAAAATCTCGTCATTTAATTTTACACATTTAGAATAGCGAACTTTATCATTATGCAAAACATTGACATAAACACTGACATCATTGGCAGAACTTCCTAAATAAAAATTAACATTGTCACCTATTTTTGCCGTATTCTTGTCAGTATATGACAAACACATTTCTTTATATGGTATCTTTTTGCTATTAAAATCTATTATGTTAATTTCTTTTGTGATTTTCTCATTCTCGTTTTCAAATGAAATTATCTCAACATAAAATCTGCCTTCTTTTATAAGTTTTTTAACATCAGGAAAAACCTTCGCCTTGCCATCGACTAAAATCTCATCTTCATATATCAAATTGCCATTTATATTTGACTGTTGACTGTTGGATGAATAATAGTCGAAATGTGGGAATAATTCTTTTAACTCATTATCGGATAAAAGCTTACGGTCGAAGTTGTATTCATTATCAATAAAACGATTGTTGTTGTTCAGCTGATAAATCTTTCTTATGACTTTAGCCTTTACTGGAATGTTCTCAATATTTTTAACGGAAAACGTTATTGATTCTAAATTATCATAAGCAATATTTGAGGATTCGTTGTCGAAATCGAGAATCAAATCATTTTCTGATGCGTTTATGGTGTAAGTCTTGGTCTGGGTTTCGCCTTGTGCGTTGGTGGCGTTTACTGTTATAAGATATTCATAAACAGGAAGTCTGTCTTTTAATTTTTTATCAGGAATCAATTCGAACTCGATATTGAAGTTGCCATTTGCGTCGGTTGTTCCTTCTCCGAAAGCAATCTGTTTTTGGTTGTTATCATAATTGGCGAACCACCAAAAACGATAAGGGAAAGAAGCGCGTCTTACGACAGTATAATCATAATTGATGTTATCGAGACCGAAACCTGCGTATGCTTTTACTGAACCGGTAAGATTTATTTTATCGTTGAGTTTGAATAACTTATCTGGTGAATTAAACGTTATTTCAAAAGTAGGACGTTTGTATTCTTCAATTTTAATATATATGCAACCACTTTCGTTCTTGATAATAAAACTTCCGTTAGACAAATTATCAGGAATTACAAAACTTCCGTCGAAAGAGCCAAATTCATTGGTTACAAAAGTCTTTGTTTCAATCACTTCCCTATTGCTGTCTATAAAACTGACTTCCGTCTCCTTACCTAAGAGCAGTTCTTTCTTTTTTGAATTTTCATTTGTCATAATGCCTTTAAAGAAAACAGTTTTCCCTGGACGATAAATCAATCTGTCGGTAAAGAAGGATGTCTTTTCTATCATTTTTTCGTCTTCATTTTTTTGAGGAAAATGGAATATCGAATATGATTCAGAAAGCAAGGTGTCGTTTTTGTAAAACAGATTAATATTTATAGATTTATTGATGTCGTTAGGAATAGATATTCTACCGTTTTTATCAGTTATCTTGCTGAAAACATGATTGTTAATATATGTCATTTCTTTATAATCATATTTACTATCATAGGCTTCAACCATAACATCTTTAATCGGGTTGCCGTTTTCTCTATCAAGGACTTGTATAACAGAATTGCCGTTGTGGTTTGTCACTACATAACTTAAATCGCTGACTTGAAAAGCATGTACCGCAGGATATTTTTTAGCGTTGAAAACATCATCTTTTGAAAATAATATGAAATAATATCCAGATTCCAATTCGGGCAAAGCGATGAGTGACGAATGTTCTTTATAATCTTTCTCTTCAGGAATATCGATATGATTTTCAATTATATAATTTTTTTTGAGCAGACTCATGACAATTTCCACATTGCTATCGCCTTTAAGTTCTTCCAACTCTTTTCGATATACTTTGTAAATACGATAATGAGGATTTGTGATATTTCTATATGTAAGAGCTAATGGAATCGCTTTGTTTGGCACATTAACATTCTGCATCGAGATGGACAATTCTTTCTCTAAAATCTCAGAACGTATTGAATTACATTGTTTCGCGCCGATGCTGTTTGGGAATAATCTCATTGCTTCATCGCAAATATCAAGCACATCATCCAACGTCTGTTGTCCGTTGTCCGTTGACTTTTGACGATTATACATTGCTTCTGCTTGTAATGCCATCACCAATGCGGTCAAAGGATTATTGATGTTATTGTTTTTAAGATTTTCTAAACTTTCTAAATATTCATTAAGATTTTCAGAAATATTATATTCCAATTCAATTTTATTAATCTTATTATATATTGCGGCGTCAGTATAATTATTTTCCTTGTCGAAATTGATAAGTCCCTGATAAATATTTAATGCTTTTTCTTTTATGTTGTCGTATGATTTGTAATAATTTATAACAAAATGCGAGACGTAGTCATAAAGAGTTGGCTCGTATATATAATCTATTTTTTCATCATTATAATCATTGATGGAAAGTATTTCCTGATACGATTCCGCAGAAGTTTTCTTCAATGACTCTGCATTTTCTAAAGATTTATTAAGATAAGATTCGATGACATTTTCAAAAGTCGCTTTATCCCAGAATTCAATGTCCAACTCATTGCTGTTGTTCGTTGTCTGTATTCTGTCTATTCTAAAGAAATTATTGTTAAGGTAATTTTCGTAAAGAGAAGCTATTGCAAGGTTTAAAATCGATTTTTCCGGTTCTTGGAGTCTGCCGATATTTTCTTCAGCGAACTGTATCGAGGTTTTTATCGGATTTTCGTCTTTCTGATTTATTATTTTGAATCTATACAGATAAGATTTCAGAAGTTCTTTCTGGTTGTTTTCGTTTATGGCTTTTTGTTCAATCTTATTAAGAAACGCTTCCGCTGATTCAGGAAGTCGGTTTTCTAAATTTTTATTAACATCTTTCCATAAGTCGTTATATGATTGGGCATTGAGATTGCAGAAAAGTGATAACGACAAAATCATTAATAAAAAATTGGTCTTCATATCTGCTAGTATTTGTTGTTAAAATGTAACAAATATGAGACCAATTTGTTGTCTTTATAATATAGGGGACTTCTATAAATTCCCCGTTTAAATAATTTTTGATAGTAACAATTAAAACTTTTGCATGCTTTATGTTTTTTCTTGGAATCTTTTCGCCTTTCTTTCAATCACATAGCTCGCTATGTTCTTTCAAGAAAAACA
>JAFZDU010000087.1 GCA_017561025.1 Bacteroidales bacterium
ATTCCCATTCACAGTGGACTACCAATTCCTGCATCTCGTCTTTTGTTGGCATCCTCCAGCTTCCGCCCCAGTTGGCAGTGGCTGCATCGTATTGAGCATTGCCAGAGATGTCAGAATTAATTGTAGCTTCCCCATTATCACACCAACCATCTCCATCTATGTCATTCCAGTGCAGATATGTATCCCAGTCATATTTCGCTTTAGGGCTTGTCTCTCCCCATGCGAAGTAGTCTCCGTAGTCTTCAGGTGCATTTGCGCCAACATTGCATGTTGCCCATTTCTTGCCAGATGGAAGTCCTAGATCAACCCAAGCGTGACCTTCCTCAGGATTCTCAGGTTCTTCAGGTTCCTCAGGTTCCTCAGGATTCTCAGGTTCTTCAGGTTCCTCAGGTTCTTCAGGTTCCTCAGGATTCTCAGGTTCTTCAGGCTCCTCTGGGTTTTCAGGTCCCTCTGGTTCCTCTGTCACAAATGTCTTTTCATCGCCATAGCCCGTACCAGCTTCGTTGGTGGCGTATGCTCTTACATAATATTGCGTATTTGGCACGAGGTCTGTGAAAGCAATCTCATAGCTTCCAAGTCCGCCTTCTGTGTCCTTTACCCGGAAATCTAAAATTGTAGGTGTTCCATCTGTGCTCCAGCAGACACCACGTTCGGTAACTTCAGCGCCGCCGTCTGCAGCAACCTGTCCCACAACCTTCGCACTTGTTTTTGTAACATCTCCAACAGATTTTGTCACAACCGTTGGCTTTTCTACTTCTGGCTTACAGGAGAATAATATCATCACAAGCGCAATCAAGAATAATGATAGTTTTTTCATGGTTTATTTATTATTGGTTAATATTTTGCTGTAAGAGGTTTTCCAAGTCTATGAGTCAGTGTTCAGTGTCTGAGTCTACGAATATAAACTTTATTTCTAAAACACAGCGTATTGAAAAAAAAAAAAAGGTGGGTAAAATCATAGTTGTCAATCTGTTATATCAAACAAACAACTAAGAAAGAGAGTTTTATAGTATCGTTTCTTCAAAAAATATCAAAAAAAGACTACAGTCAATAGACTTTGCGTTCCTTTGCGGCTTTGCGAGAAATAGCCCAAATTTTCTGTCGTACCTTCGGCACTATGATTTATTTTAAAACATTTCTTTGCAGGCATTCCGCACTGCGTGCTCCATACCCGCCTATTGTCTGTCGCTCCTAACTGAGCTTTGAGCCCTGAAAGGGCGAAACAGATTTAGCATAAGCAATGCCCTATGGGATTACAAAAATCCAAGTGTTAAAACTCGCCACTTCCATCCCATTGCGTTAGGGATTGGAGCGGCATACTTTGCGAGCGGAGACGGAGGTTGGAGGCGGAGGCGGATATTGGAGGCGGAGGCGGAGGTGGAAATTAATTGTCTAATGGCAAATGGCTAATGGCTAAAGTTCTTGGTTCAAAGTTCAAAAAAAAGAGCTGCCTTTCATTAAAAGCAGCTCCTATAACTTTAGACTTTAGTCTTTCGTCATTATTATTCATAGATGTTTCTGATTGAAACGCCGTTGTTGAAATTTTCGATACCTTGTTTCAAGAAGTTAACGAAAGCGTCTTTATCCAAATCGTAAGCGCGTGGATCAACTAAGAGCTCGCCATTGTGGCCCATGAGGCAATAGTATGGTTGAGCGTTAGTGTTGAACTTAGAGATTTGGAAGTCAGCGTTAACGCGGCCGATAGATTTCTTTTCTTTACCGTCAGCGCCGATGATCCATTCTGATTCTGGAAGTTTTGTCTTGTCGTCAACGTAGAGAGCTACGATAACATAGTCGTTGCGTAACATTTCGAGAACGCGTGGGTCGCTCCATACGTTAGCTTCCATTTCGCGGCAGTTAACACAGCCGTGACCTGTGAAGTCGATGTAGATAGGTTTGTTTTGTGCCTTTGCACAAGCTAATGCTTGTTCGTATACATAGTAACCTTTAAGACCGTGAGGCAAGTGGAAGATGTCAGCGTATTTAGGTTCTTCGCACAAGACTGAAGTAGCTACTTTTTCAATATTTTCTTCCATTTGTTCTGCTCTTACAGCAACATTTGCCATCTTAGCGTCAACATAGTTGATAACCTTTGTAGCGTTTTCTTGGTTGATTCTGTTGAGGTCGAAGTCCATAGTTTGTTGTGGTGGCAAGTAACCTGATAAAGCTTTAAGAGGAGCACCCCACATACCAGGGATCATATAAACTACGAATGTGAAAACAACGATACAGAGGATGAGACGGAATACTGATAAGTGTTTTACGTCTGAGTCGTGAGAGAACTTGATTTTTCCTAAGAGGTAGAGACCTAACAATGAGAAACATACGATCCAGATAGCGAGATAAACTTCGCGGTCTAAGAGGCCCCAGTGGTATGTTTGGTCAGCAACGCTTAAGAATTTGAAGCCGAGAGCGATTTCAACGAAACCGAGAACAACTTTAACTGAGTTGAGCCAGCCGCCGCTCTTAGGCATGTTTTGTAATAATGATGGGAACAATGCGCATAATGCGAATGGGAGACCGAAAGCCATAGCGAATACCATCATAGTGATGATAGGAGTCCATACTTCACCTGAAGTTGATTTGATAAGAACTGTACCAACGATAGGACCTGTACAAGCGAAAGATACGAGAACGAGTGTCAATGCCATGAAGAACACGCCGCCGAGACCTTTGCTGCTGCTTGTCTTGCTGTCTGTCTTGTTAACCCATGAGTTTGGTAATGTGAGTTCGAATGCTCCGAAGAATGAAGCAGCGAATACCATGAACACTACGAAGAACAAGATGTTTGTTACCCATGATGTTGAGATCCAGTTGAAGATGTCAGCTGTAACGCTGTCACCGCCGAATATCCAAGTGATCATGATGATAGCTGCGATTGGTAATGTATATAAACCTACGATGAAAACGTAGTACATGATAGCTTTGAAACGACCTACAGCTTTGCTTTCGTCACCGTGTAAGAAGAATGATACTGTCATAGGGATCATTGGGAATACACATGGTGTCATAAGAGCTGCAAAGCCCCAAATGATAGCTTCGATGATCAAAGCGAGAAGGCTTTCACTGCCAGCTTTTTTAGTGTCAGCGTCTTTAACAACAGCTGGTTCACCGAGTTGAACTTCGAATTCATATTCAAGTTGAATACAGCTTTCTTTGCAAGTCTGACCTGTGATAACACCTGTTACAGTAGCAGCGTCATCCAACAACTTAACTCTTTGTGTGAAGACAGCTTCTTTTTCAAAGAAATGTTCATCGATTTCAAAAATGTCGCTGTAGTGAACTATAGCTTTTGGTTCTGCAACGCCGCCTTGACGTTCAATGCCTAAAGTGTCGATGAATTCGAAATAAAGAGGCATTGGTCCACCGAAAGGAGTGTTTTGTGAATAAAGATGCCAACCATCTTCGATTTCAGCCTTGAATACGATATTGTATTCATTCTTGTTTAATTTCTCTGTTTCTACAGTCCATTGTACTGGTTCAAGGATTTGTGCTTTAGCGACAAAAGGAACCAACATGACCAAGAAAGTGATGAGTCTTAAAAACTTTTTCATGATTAGTTTGTTGATTTATTATAAATTAGATTAATAATCGTAATAAAAAAAACGTGCAAATTTAAGAAAAAAAACTTAATGCTCTAAGTTACATTGAAAAATAACTTTCGTAGAGTCAAGAATTTTGACCTTTTCGTTAATTCTATATCCGACAACCCACAGAATCAAGCCATTAGCATCTTCCATAATCCAGACATTCTGTTTCTGGTATGCAGAAAATCCCAGGTCGTTGAAAAAATCGCTCAGCAATTTAGAACCTTTCATTCCCAAAGGCCTAAACTTATCACCTTTTCTCCAATGACGCAGCTTCAATGGGAATACAATCTTATCCATATCGAACTGCGCGGCAACAGAAGGATCTTTTATCAGCTTGAAACTCTCGTCTTTGTTATATGAATGTAGTCGCAAAGACACTGAGTCGCAGAGTCGCAAAGTCACAGAACCATCATCACCACTTTGCGTCTTTGAGTCTTTGAGTCTTTGAGTCTCTATAACCATTATTTCGTCATTTTCCTTTTCCTCAAAAATCTCAATCTTATCCGATTGTACGGACGCGATTAATCGCGTCCCTACGGACTGCCACACAGATCCCGATGACTTATCCGATTGTACGGACGCGATTAATCGCGTCCCTACGGACTGCCACACAGATCCCGATCTCCCATTCCTCATCGCCTCAAACATCGACTCTGCCTGATCGAAATTAAATCCATATCTCCTCACCCATTCGAAAAGCAGCTGCTTGCCGTTGACGTCATGAAGGAAATATTTGTTTTCGATAGACCGTGGGAATGCGGTCGCTGAGCTTGTCGAAGCGCCGTGCGTTGTGCCTTCGACAAGCTCATGCATCGTACACGAAGTCTCTATATTTGAAAGTTTCTCATCGATGAGACTTCTATACAAGTCATTTTCAGAAGATAGGCAGTTGATAGAGAAGTTAAGACTTTGACGAGCGTTGTTTTTCATCTCGTCAAAAACAGGTATTATATTATGACGTATTTTATTTCTGAGATAAATGGTCTCCTGGTTGGTATAATCTTCCACCCATTGAATTCCATTTTCTTTTGCAAAATCTTCAATTTCTTTTCTGTTAGACCAGAGTAAAGGCCGTATGTAGAAGTCGTTTTGCGGTTTCATTCCTTTGAGACCTTTGATGCCCGAACCACGAAGAAAGTTGATGAAGAAAGTCTCTATCTGGTCGTCGCCATGATGAGCAAGAGCGACCTTATTGAAATTATAAGTTTCCTTTAACTCTTTGAACCACGAGTAACGCAGCTCGCGGGCAGCCATCTCGATGGAGAGCGAATTCTCCTTAGCATAAGACTCCGTATCGAAATGCTTTATATATATAGGTATATTGTTTTCCTTGGCAAAATCCGTCACGAACTTCTCATCACGGTCAGAGTCATCTCCACGAAGATGGAAGTTGCAATGAGCGAAAGCGAGATTTTGAACCTTTGAACCATTGAACTTTGAACCTTGAACTTTGAACTTTGACTCAGCGACCAAAAATTCTTGTTGCCTTGTAGTCTTATAGTCTTGTAGTCTTAAAAGAAGTTCAGCCAGCACCATAGAGTCGACGCCTCCGCTGATGGCTAGCAACACTCTATCACCTTTCTCGATGAGATTATGTTTCTCGACAAAAGTCTTAAATTCTTTTAACATATTTTTTTATTTACCCATGAAATAAACGATGAGAAAACCTATGCTCAGACCGATAGCGCCACAAAGGAAATACATCAATAATTTCTTTGGAGTTAAACCTTCTTCAAGAATCTCGTCGATTTTCTTTTTCACCACGTCACCCACCTTGACGATTTCATATTCTTCAGGAAGAGAAAACTCAAGCTCTTCAAACTTCATGTCACAATCTTTGATAGGCTGCGGTCTCTTTTCAAAATTATAATCTAAAGCGCAATTATCTTCAAGGATAAAACGAACGGAAGTACAGACACACGGCTGTGAGTCTCTACAAGAGATTATCATAGCCCTTTTGCCTTCATTCTGTTTCAACAGAACCTCAGCATCATCGATAGTAATGTAGGCTGTTGGAGCGGCGACATACTCTATGGACGTATTCGATACGTCCCTACTGTTGTTTGGGGATGACGTATTCGATACGTCCCTACTGTTTGTGGAGTCTATTGGCTGTTGTCCAATAGAATTAAAATAAAGCACAAGCAACGACACCGCCATAGAGCTAAGATCATCGTGGAGTTCAATGATGATATCGCCATCAGCAAGTTGATATATCTTAAACTCCACATCTGGAGCAAAAGAGTTTGGATACAATTTAATCCAGTCTTTTAATAAATCTTTGACTTCTTTGGCTGTGAGCTGTGTGTTGTGAGCAATGGGCACTTCAACAGGCTCTGTAACCTCTATGCTTTTAGTCTTGTAGTCTTGTAGTCTTATAGTCTTTATCCTAATATAATCCATAAATTTATTTTTTGGTTTTGTTTCTTCTTTTATCTACTGAGAATCCGAAACCGCCGATTTTCTCTCCCAATGAATAATATTTTCCGTGCGAGTAAGTGATGAGGTCGGCTTGGTTAAGCTGGAACTGACCTGTGCTAGGGTCGTAGAATTTGGTGTCGCCATTGACGGCCACCACATTAGCGATGAACATATCATGTGAGCCGAGTTCCTTCACTTCTACAACCTGACATTCTATATTGAGAGGCGACTCAGCGATGAGAGGAGCCTTCACTATCTGTGCCTGTTCAGGAGTGAGATGCATCTCTTTGAATTTGTTATAATCCTTGCCTGAGCGCACTCCGCACCAGTCGGTAGCGCGAGCAAGCTCTTCTGTCGTCACATTGATAACGAACTCCTTGGTTCTTGATATGATAGCATGAGAGTGACGTTCTTTACGAATCGACACATAACACATTGGAGGATTGGTGCAGATGGTACCTGTCCATGCTGCAGTCATGATATTAAAGTTTTCGGGACTATCGCCGCAGCTCACCATCACAGCTGGCAGCGGATATATCATAGTACCCGGCTTGAATGACATTTTCATCGTTGGATTTTTTTTATCTTTTGCAAAGATAGGGAAAAAGTCAACATGCTACATGACTACAATACAACAAGTTTTTTTAATCAGGAAGGAGGAATTTTTATTAGAACACTAGAACTTTAGACTAAGAACCATTGGACTTTTCAATTACTATTAACCAATTACGAGATTATAGAACTCTAGAGTTCACTTCATGGTCGATGAGATTGTCGAAGCGCCGAACATAGTGTCTTCGACAGTCTCTATGACCGAACAAGTTAAAGTTCAAAAGCCAACAGATTTAGTTCTTGGTTCAGTCTTGCGTTAGGGATTGTAGCGGCATCCTTTGCGGAGCGGAGTGATAATGGAGCGAGCAAAGATATAGCGGAAAGCCCGACGGCAGAGCCGGAACGCCCAAATCAATCAAAAAACTTCATCATCACCTCCATATCTGTTCCCCAATATTTCTCATCAGCACGAGCATAGCGTAATATTCCAGAGCTGCCCATTTCAGCAAGAAGATAATCGAAGCTTGCCACAATGTATGTCTTTTCCGGTTCAACGTCTTCATACGCTCCCGTCGTGGCATTCATTATTTTAAGGTTTGAGACACGACGTCTGCCGTCGCCCACATAAGAGAAGAGATTCTCTTCATCCATCACTACAGGTGTCGGCACAGAAACGTCAAGTTCGTAAGTCAATCCGCTCACCTGAAGGAATGAGCCAGACTCGTTAGGGAGAGCGCTCACAGAGAACTCCATAGCGTCGAGCAGCTGCTGTCCGCTCATAGTAGCTGTACATGCCAGATTTCCGTAAGGCATGACAGCGAGAATATCGTTGATTGTCACCTCACCCCTCTTCAAGCCGGTGCGGATACCGCCTCCGTTGATAAGCGCCACATCAGCGCCAGTGAACTCACGAAAAGCATCTGCGCAGAAGCGTCCTATTTCCATTTGCCGCACCCTGATAAGTCGTTTGCCATTCTCATCACAAACATCCAAATCCTTGTCCAGACAACCAATCACCTTCCGTCCCGACATCTCCACATTCATCTTGACACTATCCACAAAGCGCAGTGTGGCGTCATCAACGAGAGAAGTGTCAGATTTCACATTTACCACTCTTGACAACATACTGCCATCGGAAGCGATACGCAGCACGCCAATATTTTCAAAGGAAGAGCCGGACGAAGTGAGCAGCACTGGATCACCGTCTTTATTCGCCAACCAACGTTGTTCAATGACATGATGATCATGGCCGTCGATAACAGCATCGAGGCCTGTAGTTTTAGCGATGAGATCTATTGAATTAGGAGTGTTGCCGATTGTCTTGGTATCGCCGAGATGAGAGAGCGCCACCACATATTCCGCTCCCTTGTCGCGAGCCTCGTCGATGAACTTCTGGGCGTTGTCGTAGAACTCGTCACGCATGAAGCTGTACAAAGGGTTAGCGTTCTCGTCGCTGAGAGTCATCACGGTGCCGCCCATAGTCGTTGTAAAGCCAATATATGCCACATCGATGTCGCCATAGTTAACGATATGATATGCAGGGAAAGGATATTCATCGGTTTGGACGTTCTTGAGGTTAGCGCAGACAACCTTTGCATTAAGAGCTTCAGTGAGGACGAAGAACTGTTCCATCCCATAGTCTAGCTCATGGTTGCCAGTAACCACCACGTCATAGTCAACCCTATTCATTATATCTATCACGAATTTTCCCTCTGAGGCAGCAGCTATGATACCACCGCTTGAGAAGTCGCCGCATGAGACCGTCGTCACGAAATCAGTGCTGTCGAGCATGGCATCTCGCAGAGCAACGAGTTTAGCATAACCATCCACGGCACAATGAACATCGTTGTCGTAGAGTATGACTATTGGATCCTGGCTTTTGGATTTTGAATTTTGGCTTTTGGCTTTGGAACCTTGAACATTAGACTTTAGCCTTTTGTCATTAGACTTTACAGAAGAGTCACATGATGAGAGCAGCGACGATAGTACTAGCAGGAGTGATATTAATTTAAGCATGAGATTAAGTTTAGGAAGCAAAGATATGGAAAAATCAACAAGGATGCTATCCTTATCTGAAAGTTGCGTAAAGTCTTTTGCATTTTAGGGATTTTTACTTTAGTCTTGTGGTCTAGAAAAAGTATCCCCAGTTGAAATACAGATGCACCTTATGTGAAATATTAGATGAAGTCACATCAAAACTAAATGGTCCCATCTTTGTATCTATTGAATATCTGAGTCCTGCGCCCCACCAGTTTGACGCATTGTAATCGTAGAGTTCGCCCCACTGCAAGACATCGCTTTCCTGTTTTTCAAAAGTTCAGCCTCAAGACCAATGCCAATGCTGAACGTCCTTGAATAGTTTTCCGAAAGATATAACCTGAACTTATGCTGAAGGAAATTCACGTTCATATCAAGAACATCCATATCATATACATCAAGTTCCGAGTTTCTGAAAATATATGCGAAATTGATTCTAGGATAAAGAAGATTACCATATGAAAGATTCATTTTCAGCCATTGGCTACTGCCAAGTTTAGTATCAAAATCAGCTTTGAATCCACTCATACGATTGCTGTTTATTCCCATATGAAGCAGGACCGAGAGCATATCCTGAGAGTCAAATCTTAAGCCTAAGCCTAAATTGTGAGGAGGGTTTTCAACAAAATCAAATCTCAAAACATAGGTATCAGGAGATGACAAATCCTCATGCAAAGTATATGTGATACTGCTGTAGTTCCCTGTACCATAATAGATTGATATCGACTCATCTATATCATTCTTACATATAGAATCGCCTACATCAACAGTACATGCCAGACGCATCCATTTCTCAATATCTTTCTCCACACCATTAAATTCTATCTCCGACAACAGCACTTTGTTCTGAATTATATTTATCGCTTTCTCCTTATGCGATAGAATCAGAATAACCTACAGAAAGCGAATTGAAAAGATTGATTATATTGTCACCAGATACAATACCTTCAGGGAGCAAATTTCTGAATGACTTTGACTGCAGCTCCTCTTCGTCAATATTTACAAAAAAAGGTATGTCAACGATTTGAGTAGTACTTTCACATTTCTTTTTATATGATATCTTCTTTCTATCAACATTATTGCTAATCAATCTATCCCAGTCAACACTGCTGATAATATCAAGAATTTCATCCGACGAATAACCTAATGCATACAAGCCTCCTACAACAGAGCCCATGCTTGTTCCTGCTATATATGGCAAACCAACCTCTTCAATATATTTCAGTACACCTATATGAGCTGCTCCTTTGGCACCTCCGCCTGACAACACGAGACCGACTTTAGGACGTACATTAACAATAGTGTCTTGAGAAAACGCCATTTGCGTTGTTAACAACAATAATAAAACACATATACTCTTTACAAACCTTTTCATATCTACTAAAAATAAAAGTGACTTTAAACGGCTCAAATTTAGTAAATATAAATCTAGCGTCGCCAAAAAAATAAAAAAATCCGCTACTTCTCAGTAACGGATTTTATATTATAATACAACTTGTAGTCTTGTTGTCAATTATTCAATATCCCATGTGCTGCCGCTGTTCAATAAGTCGTCAACGCATTTGATGTTTGATTTTGCTGTTTCAGCTTCGATAACGCCGTCCAAGCATTGGTTGTATGTTGGAGCTTCAACGTTACGGATAACACCGATTGCTACTGGGAATTCTGGTGGTGCCATGTGAGCCAACATCATGTGGATACCTGTTGTTGGTTCTGTTTCGTCATGTACCAAGATGTCTGCTTCTGTAACACCGTTTTCGCCGATTGTAGCTACTTCAAGACGGTTGCCAACTAATCTGATACCTTTGTTGCGTTCTTTACCGAAGATCAATGGTTTTCCGTGAACGCATTTTACTTGCATATCGTCACGTACTTCCTTAGCTGTGATGTTTTCGTGGATACCGTTTGAGAAGATCATACAGTTTTGAAGCACTTCAACAACTGAGAGACCGTCGTGGTTCTTAGCTTGGTGGCAGATGTCTGTGAGTTCTGCTGTGTTTACGTCGACGCCACGAGCGAAGAATTTACCACCAGCACCGATTACGAGTTCACCAACGTTGAATGGATCTTCGTATGTTCCTTGTGGAGATGTCTTTGTGACTGTACCACGGAATGTACATGGTGAGAACTGACCTTTTGTCAAACCGTAGATACGGTTGTTGAAAAGGAGGAGGTTCATGTCGATGTTACGACGGACAGCGTGGATGAAGTGGTTACCA
>JAFZDU010000088.1 GCA_017561025.1 Bacteroidales bacterium
TCATATTTGTATTCAATAGATTCTGAATATGCATAGCAGTCGATACGTTCAATCTGGCCTTTTTTGTTATATGTGAATTCTTCTGTAAAATCTAAATCGCCGTCGTCATAGTGGTCAATGCTTTGTAATTGTTTGTCACCCCAATGCCACATTTCGGTCAAAGATTTACCATCGCCATAGCCTCCATCATAAAAAACACGTGCTATTTTTTCTTTTGGTTTGTACTCACCTTCTTTGTCTTTGAAGCATGATGAGAATGTTACCAAGAACATCAATGTTGCCAATAATAATACTGACTTCTTCATAATTACAATCCTCCATTATCGCATCGAGGTTTCGGTTTTAAAAATTTATTATTAATGTAATATCACTTAATTCTACCTCTGCAAATGTATTATTTTTTCTAATAAATCCACAAATATTTCAATATTTATTTTGGAGAATCTATAAATAATTTTTGGTTATAAACAAAATCCCTTCGCCAATCAGAATTCCATCCGACCGACGAAGGGTATTTCTATATTTGTGAAGGAACGAATTATTTCCTATTAATTACTAATTATTCTTAACAGCTTCACCGATAGCTTTGCCGAGATTGTAGAGTCTTTCAACATCTTCTTGGCGATAAGGAGCGCCTTTAACCTCTACAGATTCCATTGGGCGTTGCCATTCGTTTTTGTCTGCTATGCCATTGATGTATTTCACACCGCCGCCGCCCCAGCTCATGCCGCCGAATACGCCATAGACCTTGTTCATTGGCTTGAACTCTGTGAGTTCGTGCAACAACAATGTCATATCTGGGAACACGCTGCCATAGTGAGCGCTGGCTCCGATGACACAGCCTTTATATTTCCAGATGTCGCTGATGATATGTGATACTTCAGTCTTTGAGACGTCATAGATCTTGATATCTTTAACGCCAGCCTCTGCAACGCCACGAGCGATAATGTCGGCCATAAGAGCTGTGTTGCCATACATAGAACCATAAGCAATCACTACGCCTTCATCGTTGCCGCCTGTGCTCCATTTAACGTATCTGTCGAATACCCATTGCAAGTTGCTACGCCATACCAATCCATGTGATGGAGCAATCATCTTGATTTCTACAGGAGCGAGTTTCTGTACAGCCTTAACTACCTGACTTGCCACCTTACCGACGATGTTGGCATAGTAGCGACGCATATCGTCTTCATAGAAATCGAGGTTTGCTTCGTCGTCGAAGATGCATCCGTTGAGAGCTCCGAAGCCGCCGAAAGCGTCGTTAGAGAACAATATCTTATTGGTTTGTTCGTAAGTCACCATAGACTCTGGCCAGTGAACCATAGGAACAGTGAAGAACTGAAGTGTATGTTTTCCAAGGCATAATGTCTCACCATCAGCAACAATCATCTTGTTGTTCAATGGTCCGTAGAATGCTTCAAGAGGACCGAAGGTCTTGGCATTTCCTATGACTTGTACCTCAGGATATTCTTGTACTATAGCACGGACAGCTCCGCTATGGTCAGGTTCATCGTGGTTGATGACGAGATAGTCTATCTTACGTTCACCGAGGACAGTCTTGATCTTGAAGAGGAATTCTGCCATGAAGCTTACTTCGACAGGATCGATAAGAGCGACTTTTTCATCAACGATGAGATATGAGTTATATGAAACTCCGTTAGGAAGCTCCATGTGGTTTTCAAAGAGTTCAGTTTTTCTATCATTAACGCCGACATAGAAAATATCGTCGGTCAAATTTATTTTAAGCATATTTATATTATTTTTTATGATTCAATTTTCTCGAAAACGTCTTTACCGTGTTTACAGAGAGGGCATATTATATCTTCAGGAAGTTCATCATCTTCATGAACCCATCCGCATATACTGCATACCCAGCCTTTTTTATTTTCCTTGTCTTTCTTGGGTTTGATATTGTTTTGGTAGTAGCTGTAGGTCAATGATTCTTTATCGGAAATCATCTGAGAATCCACCACATCAGCGAAGAACATGGTATGTGTTCCTAAATCTATATGATTAACCACATGACAAGAGATATAAGAGTTAGTATATTTAGGGATGTATAGTACGTGGTTTTCAGATCTGCATACTTGTTCGCAGTCAGCGAATTTATTCATTTCTCTTCCACTATGGAAGCCAAAATGCTCGATGACATTAAAAGGAGTCTCCTCTGTCAGCATCGACAAATTAAATACGCACGAGTTAAGAATTAACTCATGCGTATAGTTTTTCTTATTGACAACGATAGCAATACGTAACGGTTGATCTGTTACTTGAATCACCGTATTGATAATACAGCCGTTATCTATGTTCTCATAGTTAGAAGTAAGGACGTAAAGTCCGTATCCTATCTTAAAAAGAGCTTTTGTATCCATAAAAGGGTTTAGTTATCAATCTTGTACAGAGAAATTTTCTGTTCCAACGCCACAGAGTGGACATGCCCAATCTGCTGGCAAGTTTTCAAAAGCTGTACCTGGTTGAACACCGTTATCTGGATCGCCTACTGTTGGGTCATAAACATAACCGCAAACATCACAAACATATTTTTTCATTTCTTTTAATTTTTAAAGTTAAACAATAGTATATTAATGTATATCGTAATTTCTTCTTAAATATTGAAGACGTTCTACTACATTGATGTCTTCTTTTTTATTTACAACACCTCTGAAACTTTCGACATCATTGAAGTTATGTCTTTCCATCCAAGCCTCCACATCGGCATTCATCTGTTTGATATAATCTATGCCATTGCGGTATAGTGTGCTGCAGACCTGTACTGTCTTGGCACCGGCGAGAATTTGTTTCACCACGTCTTCTCCTGTATAAACACCTCTAGAAGCAGAAAGTTCACATGGGAGTCCTTGTGATGAAAGAAGCGAGATCCAGCGCAAGGTATTGTGGTTTTCTTCTGGTGCTGAGATTGAATTGCCCGGCACGGCTTTCATCTTTTCAATATTGATATCTGCATTATAGAATCTGTTGAATAACACCAGTCCTTTGGCACCGGCTTTATATAGGTTGAATGCCATGCGGCTGATATTGGTGAAATGGTCGCCGAGTTTTACAGAGACTGGAATATTGATGTTTTTCTCTACATCTTTAAGGATATTGACGTATTCATCTTCAATCTTTCTTGGGTCGAGGTCTCTGTCGAATGCCGATATTGCCACATTAAGTTCTATGGCGTCGGCACCTGCATCCTGCAATTCTCTTGCTATGCTTGTCCACTCTCCGTCTGTAGAACAGTTGACACTTGCTATGATAGGAATATCGACAGTCTGCTTAGATTCCCTGACGAGTTTCTCGTATATCTCGATTTCCGTTCCGCGCATGAAAGTGTTGAGATATTGCTGCGCTTCCGGATACATATTATATATGTCTTCATCATGACGCACTTCTTCCCTTCTTATTTCGGATAAAATCTGTTCTTCGAAAATTGATTTAAGCACTACAGCTCCGGCTCCGGCATCTGCACAACGTTTGATACTTTCTACGCTACCTGTCAATGTTGAACTACTAACAATGATAGGAGATTTGATTTCTAGACCGAGATATGATGTTTTTAGTTTCATTTTAGTAATTTTTAACCTCACAAAGATAATATAATTTTTGAAGAATTAGCAACAGATTCCTATAAAAAAATTCGATATTAGCTTCAATTTTTTCGATTTAAAAATCTATTTTTGTAGTTTGTTTTTTTTTGATATGAACACAAAAGTAAAGGGATATGTTTTAGCTGCCATCTCGGCTGCCACATACGGAATGAACCCGTTATTCGCTCTGCCACTTTATGAAGGCGGCATGGACTTGTATTCTGTTTTGTTTTTCCGTTATCTGTTTGCTATTCCTATTTTGGCTGTGATGCTTAAAATGCGTCGCCGCGACTTCTCCATAGAAAAAGCCGATATCGCTCCACTATTAATATTAGGTATATTGTTCGCCATGTCGTCGATAACATTATTCTCAAGTTACAACCACATGGATGTCGGCATCGCATCGACGATACTATTTGTCTACCCTATCATGGTGGCGCTCATTATGTTTATCTTTTTCAAGGAAAAGATCTCAAAGAAGACAATAGTCTGTATAGCCGTCGCACTGTTAGGCATAGTGCTGCTGTGCAACAGCGGCGAACGCGCAGTGGTAAGCATGAAAGGCGTAATGTTTGTCTTAGGCTCCGCATTGTCGTATTCGCTATACATAGTCTTCGTGAACAAATCACGCATCAGGAAAATGGCGACCATCAAACTCACCATGTATGTACTGACTGTTGGCTGGCTCATATTCGCTGCCAAAGCATTGATAAGCGGACAGCTTCACACTCCTTCATCGGAGCAATGGTATCTGTGGTTTAATGTCATAGCTCTTACAATCTTTCCTACAATAATATCATTGATATGCACAACGGAAGCCATACAATGCATAGGATCTACTCCAACCGCAATTCTCGGGGTGTTGGAACCTGTGACCGCTGTCTTTTTCGGAGTGATAGTATTTGGAGAGATACTGACGACACGCATCGTCATCGGACTGATACTAGTAATAGCATCTGTCACTTTAGTGGTAGCCGGAGGCAATACCGGAAAACTTTTACTACGACTAAGAAAGATGTTTCCTAAGAAGAATAAATAATTATACAACTCAACATAAAGGAGGCTGTCTAACAAGTTTTAGACGGCCTCCTACAGATTTTTTGTCCCACAAGATTTTGTAGGGACGCATCGAATGCGTCCAAGTGCGGCGTCGAATGCATTCAAAAGCTATAAGGACACATTCGATGTGTCCCTACAGATTTTTTGTCCCACAAGATTTTGTAGGGACGCATCGAATGCGTCCAAGTGCAGCGTCGAATGCATTCAAAAGCTATAAGGACACATTCGATGTGTCCCTACAGATTTTTTGTCCCACAAGATTTTGTAAGGCCGCATCGAATGCGTTCAAAATAAAGAGGCCGTTTAACAAAAAAAAGTGAAGTGAGCCCCAA
>JAFZDU010000089.1 GCA_017561025.1 Bacteroidales bacterium
TTCTGTTTGTTGTTGCTCCTGGATCGACGTCTAATAACTTAACGCCCTCAACCTTCTCAATCTCAGCTGTAACTTGATTGATGATGTTCATATCGCGACCTTCGCTGATATTAGGAACACATTCGATAATTTGTTTCATTTGTATATTTTTTTTATAATTATTTATTTTCAAAACATAATGAAAATCAAGGCAGAATCACCGCCCTATTTTTCGCGTGCAAAGATATAAAAAATTAGGAATGAGGAATTAGGAATGAGGAATTATTTTTTTGAAGTCACAGAGACTCAAAGTCGCAAAGTCTCAGAGTCGTTTACTCTGCATCTTTGGGTCTCTGCGTCTCTGCGTCTTTGGGTCTTATTTCACAATTTTCCCCTGAATAACAACCTTCTCAACCTTGTTTGCTCCATAATAATATGGCATGAATTCAAGGCCGTTCATAGGTTGTGTAATTATCACGTTTGCTAATTTTCCTTTTGTGATTGAACCGAGTTCATGGCTTACGTCCATAGCGTATGCTGTGTTCAATGTCGTTGCGTTGAATGCTTCCTCCGGTGTCATCTTATATCTGATACATGCTGCCGACATGATAAACTGCATATTGCCCGATGGCGATGTTCCTGGGTTGAAGTCGGATGCCATAGCTACAGGAAGTCCGGCGTTGATCATATCGCGTACTGGCGACAATGGAAGGTTCAAGAAGAAGGCGCATCCTGGCAATACTGTAGGCATTGTCTCTGAACCTTTAAGCGCTTCTATTTCCTCATTGCCCATCTGTTCGAGGTGGTCGACTGATATAGCACCATATTTAACGCCTACCTGAACGCCGCCAGAGATTGCCATTTCATTAGCGTGAATCTTAGGACGCATGCCATATTTGATACCAGCCATCAAGACGCGTTCTGTATCTTCAACGGTAAAGAATCCTTTGTCGCAGAAAACATCGACGAAGTCGGCCAGATCTTCTGCTGCCACCAACGGCATCATCTCATTGATAACCAAATCGACATATTCTTCCTGACGTCCTCTGTATTCCATTGGGATGCCGTGAGCCCCGAGGAAGTTGGCTTTTATTGTCAATGGGGAGTTTTCTTTTAATCTTTTGATAACGCGCAACATCTTAAGTTCGCTGTCGACAGTGAGTCCGTATCCGCTCTTTATCTCAACGGCACCTGTACCCATACGCATTATCTCATTGAGACGACGCATCGCTGATTCATAGAGTTCGTCTTCAGTAGCGTTTGCTGTCGCCTTGGCTGAATTGAGAATTCCTCCTCCCCTCTTTGCGATTTCCTCATAACTCAATCCTTTGATTTTGTCGACAAACTCCATCTCACGTGAGTTGGCGTAGACGATATGAGTGTGAGAGTCGCAGAATGTTGGCATCACGAGACCGCCTTTAGCATCGACGACTTTTCTTTCTTTCTGAAGATATTGCTGATATTCTGGAGAATCCATCTTGCCATAATCGGCTATCTTCTTACCTTTTATATATAAGAACGCATTTTCAATGCGGTTGACCTCTGACATAGCAGCGCCGGCTTTCATGAGACTGCCGTCTTCCACGATTCCGACTAATTCCTTGATATTAATAATTAACATAATAACGAGTTTTTATTTTTCACAAAGATAATAAAAAGACTAAAGACTAATGGCTAAAGGACAAAGTTTTTTTTGATAGTGTTGAGGAACTTAAGTTTCCCCATAACAAAAAAGGAGCGTATTTTCATACACTCCTTTTCTTGTAGTCTCATCGACTTATTTTTGATAAAGCTTTTGCCAGTTTTTATATTCTCTTTCTTGCCATGGGCCGTTGTGGTAAACGTAAGAAGCGATCAAAGGAATAACTGTTGTACCTTCTGCGTAAACCATTTGTTGGAGTTGGTGGCTTACCTTACCCCATGAGCCAGCTTCGAGCAATGTTGATGATGAGCAAGCGCCGTCGCGAACGTCAGCAACTGTGATTTGGATAGCGTATTTGTGCATTGGTGTTTCATAGCCGAGGATTTCAGCGCATACGACTGTATCTTGTGCGAAGTTTTTAGGAGCACCGCCGCCTACCATGAACAAACCTGTTTCAGGAGCTTGCATCTTGATTTGTGTCAATTCGATGAAGTCTTTAACTGAGTCGATTGATAAGTATTTTTCGCCTTTTTGCATTCTTTCCCATTGGTGCTTACCAATACCGAAACCTGCTGATGAGTCGCTGAATGCAGGAACGAAGATAGGCACGCCACATTCATAACATGTTTGGATCAAGCTATCTTTTTTAACAGCGTGGCCATCGTGTAACCATTTACCGATTTCATAGATGAATTCACGTGATGAGTAAGGACGTGCTTCGAGCATGTTAGCGATTTCGAATGTTGTGTGGTCGCATGCTTGAAGTTCTTCTTCATCGATATATGTGTCATAGATACGGTCGATATAGAGGTCGCGTAATGTTGTGTCAGCGATGACGTTTTCTTTTTCACCAATGTAGTGTTTAAAACCGAGAGCTTCAAACAAGTCCATATCGATGATAGAAGCACCTGTTGCTACAACAACGTCAATCATCTTGTTACGTACCATGTCAACATAAACTTGCATACAACCTGCTGCTGATGTTGAACCGGCCAATGTCAAAATGTTTGTACATTCTTTTTCTTTGCACATCATCATCAAGATGTCAGCTGCACGTGCTGTGTCGCGTGATGTGAATGACATATTACGCATTGCATCAACTAATTCTGTTGAATTGTAACTTTTTATGTCGATGTGTTTAATAACATCTTTCAATAAATCTTTTTTCTCCATTGTTATTAAATTTTAATTTGAAACTCAA
>JAFZDU010000090.1 GCA_017561025.1 Bacteroidales bacterium
TCGACTAATCGTTGATGCTCTTCACAAATATTTGGCCGACGAATACACTTGTCGAGCATTGTGCTTCTGCGTAAATAAGCGTCATGCAGACTTTATGGCGGAGCAATTAAGATTGTATGGTTTCAATGCTCAGAGCCTAACATCTGACACGCCAGCAGATGAACGTAAACAACTTTCAAAAGATCTTAGAGATGGTACGTTGCACTATCTCTGTGTCGTTGATATTTTCAATGAGGGTGTTGATATTCCAGAGGTTGATACAGTGTTGTTCCTTCGCCCTACTGAAAGTTTGACAATATTCTTGCAGCAGTTAGGACGTGGATTACGTCTATCCGCAGGAAAGACAGAGCTAACCGTGCTTGATTTTGTAGCGCAAGCAAATCGTAAATACGACTTTGCAAGTCGTTTCCGCGCACTGACGCTTAACCCAGAAAAGAATATTCAGAAGCAGATAAAAGAGGGCTTTACACTTCTACCGTTAGGTTGTAGCATTGTAATGGAGAAGAAGGCTCGACAATATATTCTTGACAATATAACAAGTGCTATTTACAATAAAAATCGTATTGTCAAGGAAATCAATAGCTATACTTCGATTCCGACATTGTCTCAGTTCCTCGAAAACAATGGTCAGGGTATTAGTATTCTTTACACTGGATCGAATTGCTGGTCATCGCTTAAACGAGCAGCAGGTCGCATATCATATACAGATGATGCTGTAACAAAGCGTTTAGAGAAGGGAATGGCTAATCTTATTCACCATAATACAACCTCGTTCCTACGCTTTATAGAACGTTTTATCAAGGGAGAGAATGTGCATACGGCTGAGGCTAATAAGACTTATGCAATTATGCTCTATTATGCATTATTCCAAGATAAGATTAGTAAGGCTGGCGTGTCTTCTGTTAACGAGGCGTTAGAATTGATTCATGCTCCGCAGTATACTTGTTTCAAACAAGAGATTACAGAGATTGTTTCATATCTTTTAGCTAATCTTGAGATAAAGACAACGCCTATTGGTGCTGAAATTATTCCTGGATTGGAATTGTATGGATGCTATACCCGTGAGGAGGTATTTACTCTCGTAGGTCGTCAGACAGCCGAGGTCAAGATGCAAGGTGCAGCATCAGGCGTGTTTAATCTTCCAGAACACAATGCTACATTATTGTTTGTAACACTGAATAAATCGGATAAAGACTTTTCCCCTTCTACTCAATATAACGACTACTTGATTAACGAAGAGTATTTCCATTGGCAGTCGCAGAATACTGATTCGCATAGTAATAATGGAGGTAAACGCTATACCGAGCAGTCTCAAACAAAGAATAAAATTATTCTCTTTGTGCGCGAGGAGAAAAAGGATGGTTTTGGCAATACCTCTTCCTTCCATTGTTTTGGTTTGGTGGACTATGTTTCATCGCATGATGACTTCCCGATGAATGTTAAGTGGAAACTTCAAAAACCAGCAATGGCTCAATACTTAAAAGCGATTTAATAATGAAGAAAATAGAAGTTGTTGCAGCTATTCTGCATCGTGATGGAGCATACTTTGCCACTCAACGAGGATATGGAGAGTTTGAAGGTATGTGGGAATTTCCCGGCGGTAAAATCGAGTCTGGTGAGAGTCGTGAAGTCGCCCTTAAACGAGAAATCCGAGAGGAGTTGGGGATTGATATAACTATCGACAAATTTCTCTGTACAACAGACTATGATTATCCGTCGTTTCATCTAACAATGCATTGCTATCTATGTAGCGTAGCGTCAGGTGAGATAGAGTTGAGAGAGCACATGTCTGCACGTTGGCTTACCAAAGAATCACTTGATAGTGTTGAATGGTTGCCTGCAGACATGGATGTCATAAAACAACTAAAGTCTATTAAATCGTAAGACATCTACATTTCTCGTATACTATACAGTTGCAAAGTGCCAAATCTAAAATTCCAAAGAGCCAAAATGGCACTTTGGATGGCACTTTGAATTGTAATCTCGATGAACTGGCTCTTTTGCGCTATGTGAAGGATAACCCTGCAGCAACACAGATTGAGATTGCCAAACATATCGGGAAATCTGAAAGAACAGTCAAGCGTATGACACCGATACTGATTGAGCGAGGACTACTCGAAAGAGAGAATGGCAAGCGCAATGGCAAGTGGGTGGTTAAGTGCGAAATTTAGAAGCGACCATTATTAAGACGATAACAACTCGTGAGTAAACCTCACGAGTTGTTCTTTTCATATCCCCTGAAGTGGTTAGTCTCACTAACCGGTTGGGGCGGAAAATAAGTCAGTTGGTTAGTCCGGCTAACCAACTGATTAATCCAATCAGCTGACTACAAATTGTAGTCAGCTGCACTTTCCCAAATAGAAAGTAAATTATAGACCCTGGTGAGCAAAAATGCCTCAAATAGGGAATCTTTATTTATACACCTTTTAACACAATTTTCTATGAAATTTTATTATCTTTGTACTTGGATTAGGGCTCCGAGCAGAAAATCAGAGAAGTGTGCATTTACTGTAATAGAATGGCACAATTATCGACCCTATTTCGGCTTAAAATTTGCAACTCATTGATTATCAATGTCATTTTCGCACGGCATCGGAAAGTAATATGTTGCTAATATGCCGATAACCAACATATCGGCATATATGATTTTTTGAGAATAACAAGTATTAAATAGTTTGTAATCTCACACTGAGATATAAGGACTTCTTACATTTTAGGGTATAGTTATCCATAAGATTGACATTCTGGTCCAGAACATCGAAATACGGCATCAATCTCCTATCCTCATACAACTCCCTATTTTAATAATTCAAAGAAAATGAATAGTATATAGAATTCCCACAAATATTTTATATCTTTGTAGAAAATGATTAAATATTTCCTATATAAACTGCATAAAAGAGGTACTCGAAGAGCGCGGAATTAAACAAACTTGGCTTGCAGAAAAACTTGGCAAGAGTTTCTGTATAGTAAACTTTTATGACTGCAACCGCCGCCAACCGAGTCTCGAAGTCCTCTTTGAGATAGAAATTATACTGAATATAGATCCGAAAGAATTAATTTGCAATAAGGAATAGTTAAAAATATTATGGCACATAGGGATAGAGAAGATATACGGAGAATTAATCTTCGAGAGTTAGTATATAAAATATCCGAGATTGAGAACATTGAGGAAATTTACATTTTTGGATCTCGTGGTTATGAGACAGGTAGTCTTAGATCTGATATAGATATTTTAGTCTATGCTCCAGAAGGACTTCGACGAGATGAAGTTATGCCAATTATGAATGAAGAGAAGGCTTTGGACATTTTTAAATCTACAAATAAAACTGAAGCAGAAAGTTTTGCAAATGACAGCAGGCTAAGAAAAAATGACATTGTGGCTGAACTAGATGCCAAATTGTTATGGTCGAAAAAAAATGGTGAAAGTTCCTTATTGGAAAGATATAAAGAAATAAAGGTTTTAAGAGACATTGATTTCAAAATGTCATATATGCCTACGTATTCTGAAGCGGAAATTAAGTTTTATAAAAAATATGGGCATGATGCTGTTTTTGTTATTATGCCATTTAGAGATGAATTAAAACAAGTATACGAAATTATCAAGAATAAATTTACCGAAAAAGGACTAACTGCTATACGTGCTGATGAGAAAGAGTTTAAAAATGATTTGTGGGAAAATGTAAAGGTATATCTTGATTGTTGTAATGTAGCAGTGGCAGTATTTAATAAAATAGATCAAGATCAAGATAGTCCAAAGTATAATCCAAATGTTGCTTTAGAAGTTGGATATATATTAGCAAAAGGAGGCAAGATTTGTCTGCTCAAGGATAAAAAACTGCCTAAACTGCCAACAGATTTGATATCGAAAATGTATAAAGAGTATGACTCTGATGATGTTGAGGGCACATTGCCAGAGTCGCTAGAATTATGGATTAGAGATTATTTATCTTAAAATACGGCACCATACATAATTTTGTGTAAATCGAGAATACGGGATTCAGAAATGAGTCTCGTATTTTCTTTATTATTAAATTTGTAAAAACATAAAATTATGTCCGAACGTAACAAAGTTGTTCCCGATTCCATGCTGAGCAAAGAATTCCTCAGCCAATTCAAGACCGAAGCTGATGTCAGCAAGTTCCTCAAACAGCTTCACTCTCAAGTATTGGAAAAGATGCTTGAGGGTGAAATGGATGTCCACCTGGGTTACGAAAAGAACTCCGTGGCAGGCAATAATAGTGGTAATTCCCGTAATGGGAAGTATCCGAAGAAGATTCAAACGGAACATGGTGAATCTGTCATATCCATTCCTCGTGACCGTAATGGTGAGTTTGAACCGATAGTGGTTCCTAAGCATGAGAGTCGTGGTCTTTCAATTGAAAAGCTTGTCATCTCGTTGTACGCCAAGGGCATGAGTGTATCTGACATAGAGGAGGAAATGCGTGAAATCTATGATATAGAGCTTTCCACCTCTGCTATTTCCATCATAACCAACAAGGTCAATCAAGCCGCTATGGAGTGGCAGAACCGCCCGTTAGATCCCATTTATTTGATTGTGTGGATGGATGGTATTGTCTTTAAAGTCCGTGATAACGGAAAAATCATCAACAAGACCGTTTACTTATGTGTGGGGCTTAAGCAGAATGGTCTGAAA
>JAFZDU010000091.1 GCA_017561025.1 Bacteroidales bacterium
CCTGACTGATTGCCGGACGGATCCATTCGCTGTTCTTGATTCTCCACGCTGTGGTCGTGCTGCAGCCGAAGAGGGTCTTTATTCCTTCGAGGCCATAGACCAGGTTCTTCTGTTTCACCGGCACTTCCTTCACATCCTGCCTTGACTTCATTTCAAGATATTCCTCCACTGTCATCTGCACTGTCACCATCGCATTGCTTCCACATTCCTGCCTTCTCATAATCACTGATTTCAATAAATTTCACATAATAAAAGCCATGTCAATCCGAGAACTGACATGGCAAATTAAACAGGTTGTTTTGGAAGCGCAAAATTTTACAGGTATTTAGGCCTTTTTACGCGGAATTTCATTTAGCTTTATCTTACCTGATTTGATTGCTGCACCATCTGCATTCAATACCCAACTTATTTCTACATCTCTATTCAGATTAGCTTGCGAATTCAATATAATACCTTTGTAAACTCCTATCATACCAGGAAGTATTGGTACAATACGAGGTGGACCATATTTAACATTTAGGGGTGTACTTCCTTCCAATATATCGCAATAAATATTCTCTCGACGAACCTTTGCAAAGCCATCCCTTACATCTACCACATCAAATTGTTGCCCTGGGGCGACAAGATCGCTAGGCAATTTGATAAAATAGTGGACATGTTCAGCCACTACTGTGCCAATATTTTTCGGCATACAGTTTAATGCTAGTATTGTTTTCTGTACTATTTGTGGTTGTGCTGGAACGGGCGCCTGATAAAGAGGATTGAATGTTGGCTGAATCCAATACAACTCTTGTTGCGTTATCAACTTTATCTCAAAGTCCAAAATAACATCTGGATGGACACGACGGTTCATCACATCACGAATCTCATAATCCTCCATTGGATTAATCGTGGTCACACATCGTTTATGATATATTTTAGTTTTAAGATTCTGATGTGCCGTATTGCTCTTCGGAACTGAAACAACATAGACTACTTCATTAGGTATAACTGCATCAACAACGATACAATCTATTTCCAAATTATTGATCTTAGGGCTAATATTACTGCTGATAACTTGAGCTATAGTCTCTTTTGATATTTTTGTTACATCAATAGGAGTAATCTTCTCCGGCAAATGGCGTTTATCTTCTTCATCATACTCCTTCACACCGTATATAATAATTCCACCATTAGCATTAGCCATAGCACTAACATCTTTTGCCATCTCTGATTTCCAGTGATTATTCGACGTATCAATACCGCTCTTATATTCCAATGTTGTACACTCCTCAATCCCTAATGCAATTAGAGATCTGATATCATCAATATTTTCTATTTTATCCATAACATCTCTCTTTAAGACTTGTGACAGCTTATTCCGGACTTGTGACAAGACTTGTGACAAAATACAGTTATACTATTGATTTTCAACACGTAAGACTTGTAACAAAACTTGTAGTAAAATTCAACAAGTCCTACTAATTAATCAAGAAGAAGTTCTTTACCTTTAGAGCCTATAACATATTTCTGTTTACTACTATTTGGCTGATCTGGAACAGTCATTTCAAGAAGACCCAATTCTATCATAGGTTTGATATAATTAGCCATAAAACGTCCTCTATTTGTCTGATCCATTTCTACCAACAAGCTCTTCATTGATATTGGCTGCCTGGTTAGCAATAGTACTTTGGCTATTAGGGTCATATTATCACGCTCCCTCCATTCCATCACAGACTTGAGACAGACTTGTGACAAGACTTGTGACAAGTCGTTACTATTTGACTGATTATCAGCCACAAAGACTTGTGACAAGACTTGTGACAACAATGAAGAAAGATGCTTTACGATAACGTGTATATCCTCCGTCTGTTCACGTGTATATTCCAATACAGGTTCAAATCCTTCATGACAAGGAATATCAATAAGGAAATACGATCTATCATCATCCGTTTCAATAACAGCTTTCCCTGAACCATTCTTCTTCAGTTCCTCCTGAATTGTAGGAATACCTGTCGCCCGACCTTCTGAAAGATCAAGTTCTTTTAGAAAATCTCCAAGCCGAACATTACGATACCTACGAGAACGAAGTGACTCTGCAGCCTTAATCGAATCCATCGGAATTGATCTATCGGGACCAGAGTAACTCAATATTGAAATTCTATTAGGTTCGATGGTGATTTCTACAGGCTCTCTTTCTGTATAATCTCTATGATATAAGGCATTAACTACGGCTTCTTCCAATGCTTGATACGGATAATTGAAATATCGTACAGACTCTTCTCTATCCTTCGGCTTTATAATTCTCTCTTTAATAACATTGGTACGAAGATATTCCAGAGCCGATTTAATCATAGATGGCACTGGCCCCTTGATAGCAGGAACTTCAATCAAGTTGTTTGGATTTCCAATACGGCCTTCTGGAAAAATTACTATATCTACTTGGGTTCTTGGGAAGAACTTATCAGGCTGCTCACAGAACATCATCGCCGCAACATTCTTGACAAGTCTTCTCTCTGTCGGTCCCGTCAACAGATTCATTTTCTCAAGAGTATCCTGCAATGCACTAGGATTAAACTCTTTAGTCAATCGACTACCAGCTTTGGAAAGATGTTCCCAGACTAACGTAGGTGATATATCTGCGATGGATATTTCTGAATTCCCCCTATCATCAAACGGAACCTTCTTTGCCAAATCACGGAGATCATCCAAATCACTGCCTTTTGCCTCAATAGAACTTGAATTACTTCTAATGTAATACTGATACTTCTTATTTTTCTTTACTGTGATATCTTCAGGTACTGCATACGGGCGATCCTCTCCCATAGGAACCCATATCACTAAAATATTCTTACCATCCACCGGCTCTACTGAGGTTCTTGGCCGATAATACGGATCAATCAATTTATTGAAGCCTATCATCTTCTTATTGATATGTTCTATTTCCTCATCAGACAAGCCGCAAACAGGCCTTACAGCTTTTCCATTCTCCTCTTTAACACCAACAAGGATATACCCTCCGCCAAGATTATCTATATCATTAGCGAATGCACAAATAGACTGATATATCCTTACAGGATTCCAGCCTTCCTTGAACTCTATTCTGTTTGATTCGACTCTATTCTTCTCCAGAAGATCGTTTACATTTATAGGCAACATAACTTCAATAGTTTTCAGCAAATTTAATCTTTTCCCAGATAAAATCATTATATCTTATCAATGATATCTTCTACCTTATGCTTAGACATATAGACTTGAAATGATTGAATCAATGAATCAACCATATCCTCTCCAATTTCTTGACCATTTGCCTCTTTTAAAACTTTATAGTCTGTATTCAACGTTTCCGAAATTTGAGTCAAGGAAATGCCTCGCCATTCACGAATATAAGCCTCATCCCAATTAGGTTCCACATTACCATTATAATAATCGACTATTGGATTAAATTCCATCTCAAATTTAACGACCAAATCATTTAAATCATCTAAATCCGGTGCAATCACTACAATATGTTCTTTTGACATTTCCGAAAAATCAAATTCACTTACCGGAATCCTCCATTCACGAAGATATTCAAAGTCATATTCATTAACTTGTAATAACTGAGTACGCCAGCGCATACTTTTAGGAACATCCGAAATGTCATCATTCCCACAATATATGACATTCCTTGCACCATATCTATCAATCATAATTTCCCTAGAAAAGCCAATACCAAAAGATTGATATAATGGTTGTCCCGTTCTATTTACATTAGTATTGAAGAACTCTAGTAGTGAAGTAACCGGAGAAGCTGTAAAACAGATCGCATTATTCCTACTCACAAGTCTCTTTTCTTCTACAATTTTTGTTAAGACTTCTTTAGCCTCATTTCTTGTCCCTTTAACAAAATGGAATAAATACGGTGATTGATCTAAGGTAACCAACCGGTCAGCCACGTCATAGAAACCTGAAGCAGTCCTCCGATCTTTGTCGGAAAACGACAATGATATGATGACACGTGAAGAAGTGGCAGAGATCATCACCTACTGCCAGACCAATCAGATCACCTACAAGGCC
>JAFZDU010000092.1 GCA_017561025.1 Bacteroidales bacterium
AGATTTTTTGTCCCACAAGATTTTGTAAGGCCGCATCGAATGCGTTCAAAATAAAGAGGCCGTTTAACAAAAAAAAGTGAAGTGAGCCCCAAAGTTTTTTGTCCAAACTTTGTGGCTCACTTCACTTGTTAGACAGCCTCTTTTCTTTTGTCTTTAGACTTTCGTCTTTCGTCAATATAACTATTATTTAGAAATAACGAGTTTGTTTGTTTTAACAGCTTGGTTGTTTACGATTAAGCTGTAGAAGTAAACGCCGTCTGTTAAGTCGCTTACGTTGATGTCTAATCTTGAACCGCCAACGTTAACATCTTGTCTGATGACTTCTTGACCCATCATGTTGTAGATAGCTACTGATGCTGATTGAGCGTCGAATGGCATGTTGTAGTCGAAGCTAACAACGTTGCGTGCTGGGTTAGGATAAGCGTTGCTGAAGATTTCTACGTTGTTGTAGTCAACAACTGATACGCCTGAATGTTTGAAGTAAACTTCGAAAACGTATTTGTCTTCTGGATTTCTTTCATCGTAGAATGTATATTCGATTGTGATTTCCATGCCGAGTTCTGCTTCACCGTTGTCGTTTAATGGCATGAAGTGAGCGCTGAATAAGCTAGGAACACCAGCAACTGCAATATTGCTACCGCTGTCAACTGTTGGAGATAAACATGCACCCCAGCAGAAATAGTTCAATCCAACATTTTCTGATTTTACTGATCTTTCGCAAACGATGTTTAAATCTGCATCTGATAAGTTGATGACATCCATTTCAAATGCCAATTCCATGAAATCATTGATAGGAGCGATAACTGAGAAGTTGCCTGGTTGAACGTGTTCACCTTCGTATTCGAAGTGTAATGTTTGTGCAGATGCCATACCAGCAAATGCTAAAAGTACTAAAGAAAGTAAAAATTTTTTCATTTTTTGATTTGTAATTTATTTGTTAATAATCGTTTAATTTTTCCTTTTTAATTTATCCTAAAAAAACACAATAATCGTGCTATTTTTATTGGTTTAATGTTTAAGGATTAAAGTTTAAAGTAATATAACAATTCCTTAAACTTTAAACCTTAAATCCAACCTTAAACTTATTTTATAGTATTATTGATAATTTCATCATCAGCGAAGTTAGGCATTGTGACTTTAAGTCTTGGTTCTACTTCCATAGCGCGTCTGATAGCGAACATAGCAGGTTCGTTTCTTGCCCAGCTTCTACGAGCGATACCGTTGTTAACGTCCCAATGTAACATATTGCGTAATCTTCTGTCAGAGTCATCGCTTCCGTCGAGTACCATACCGAAGCCGCCGTTGATAACTTCGCCCCAGCCTACGCCGCCGCCATTGTGAATGCTGACCCATGTAGCGCCTCTGAAACCGTCGCCGATAACATTGTGGATGGCCATGTCAGCTGTGAATGACGAACCGTCGTAGATGTTAGATGTTTCACGGAATGGAGAGTCGGTGCCTGATACATCGTGGTGGTCTCTACCCAAAACGACTGGAGCTGAGAGACGACCGTCGGCGATAGCCTTGTTGAATTCAGCAGCGATCTTTGTACGACCTTCACAGTCAGCGTATAAGATACGAGCTTGTGAACCAACGACCAATTTGTTAGCGCGAGCGCCTTTGATCCATTGGATATTGTCGTGCATTTGCTGTTGGATTTCAACTGGAGAATTCTTAGCGATTTCTTCAAGAACGTTGCATGCGATTTCGTCTGTGATAGCGAGATCTTCTTCTTTGCCTGAAGTACAAACCCAACGGAATGGACCGAAACCATAGTCGAAGTACATAGGACCCATGATGTCTTGTACGTATGATGGATAACGGAACTTGCCTTCTGCGTTGAGGATGTCAGCGCCAGCGCGGCTGCTTTCCAATAAGAATGCGTTGCCGTAGTCGAAGAAGTACATTCCTTTTGCTGTGAGTTTGTTGACAGCAGCAACGTGACGACGCAATGAAGCGTAGACAGCGTCTTTGAATTTTTCAGGAGCTTCTGCCATCATTTGTTTTGATTCTTCAAATGAATAACCTACAGGATAGTAACCGCCTGCGAATGGGTTATGTAATGAAGTTTGGTCAGAACCTAAGTCAACTTGGATATCGTGTTCTGCTGCATATTCCCAGAGGTCTACTACGTTGCCTTGGTATGCGAAAGAACGAGCTATCTTGTTAGCGCGAGCTTCATTTACTTTAGCGAACAATTCATCGAGGTCGCTGTAAACTTCGTCGACCCAGCCTTGGCTGTGACGTTTGTCTGTTGCGCTAGGATTTATTTCTGCTGTGATTGAAACAACGCCAGCGATGTTGCCTGCTTTAGGCTGAGCGCCTGACATACCGCCGAGACCTGCTGTGATGAACAACTTACCTTCAGGAGTACCGCCTTGTTTTCTTGAAGCGTTCAAAACAGTGATTGTTGTTCCGTGGACGATGCCTTGAGGTCCGATATACATATATGAACCAGCTGTCATCTGTCCGTATTGTGTTACGCCCATTGCGTTGAATCTTTCCCAATCGTCTGGTTTTGAGTAGTTAGGAATCATCATACCGTTAGTAACGATAACGCGTGGAGCGTCTTTATGTGATGGGAATAATCCCATTGGGTGACCTGAGTACATAACGAGAGTCTGCTCTTCTGTCATGTTAGCAAGATATTGCATAACGAGACGATATTGAGCCCAGTTTTGGAAGACAGCGCCATTGCCACCGTAAGTGATGAGTTCGTGTGGGTGTTGTGCTACAGCGTGGTCCAAGTTGTTTTGAATCATAAGCATGATAGCAGCTGCTTGTCTTGACTTAGCTGGATACTCTTCAATTGGACGAGCGTAGATGCTGTAAGAAGGACGGAATCGATACATATAGATACGACCGTATTTTTCCAATTCTTCTGCAAATTCAGGAGCTAAAACAGCATGATGTTTAGCTGGGAAATAACGAAGAGCATTTCTTAATGCTAATCTTTTTTCTTCTTTTGTTAAAATGTCTTTACGTTTTGGAGCATGATTGACTGTTACATCATACTCTTTTACACATGGCAACTCGTCAGGAATACCTGCAAGTATCTCTTTTTGAAAGTCATTCATATATCAATGTGTTTATTTTAATGCTTAATTATACAATGTGCAAAGATAAAAATAATTCATAATGCATAATGCATAATGCATAATCTTTTTTAACTTCTATAAATATATGAATTCTCAGTCTTTCACAATCTTCTTCGTACAGATATATCCGTCGTTTAGGTTTATTTTAACAATATAAACACCTTGAGACAAATAACTTAAATCGATATTATCAAAATCGTTATTTTGAGTCTTAAGAAGTAAGCCTGCGATATTATATATTTTAACTTCATTGCAAAGAGTATTAAGCGGCAGCTGCAACGATAATTTATCTTCAACAGGATTAGGGAAGAGATTCACGTCCGACATTTCATATATGTTTTCTTCTATATCGACAAAATCCTTCTGACCAAACTTCAATGGATAATTAGGAATGGTACAATATGCCATTTCGTAAATTGTTATTGAAGGATCGTGGTCATAATCGCAAAGATTCTTGATATTAAATCTTATCCATCCATAACAATAGACGCCATCTTCAATAGTATATCTTATACCTACATTATAGTCACCATATGGTATCAATTTTATATAATGCCACCAGTTAATGTAACTTGATAATGAACTTATAGAATCAGAAGGAAGCTCCCTTATGCGAACATTATCAGCGTTGTAATAAAGTTCACCATATCCATATCTGCTCTCTCTCTTAAATTTCAGTTCTTTTATTCCATCATAATTAACATCAAGTGGATTACCAGCAAACCATACAGGATATATTAAACTATCCGGTTCAAAATCGGTATAGATTATTTTTCCTTTTTCCTGAGAGAAGAGCAAATTTTGGAACAGGCTTAGGCAAGCCAATAAAAGTAAGGTTTTTGTTTTCATTTTTTTTAAGTTTTATGTTCAACAATATATATGCTAAAAATTAGTAAAAATCAAGAGTATTTGTTATTTAGTAACAATTTATGGACATTTTTGCATTGTGATAGAGAATTCAGCACCTACATCAACTTGAAAAGGTCCGTTTATTGTTACTGATTCCGACGCCATAATATCAAGCTTTCTGTTTGCGGCAAGCAATATTGAGGTGTTATTGTTAGGACTAATACTAACAGACGATTTGATTCCATGTTCATAATTATCCAAATCTCTCTGTTCGTCAATCAGTATTGAAGTCATGCAATCCCATTTAGGCTGGTATGCTCTTATATAATCAATATACATAGTGTCGTTTATGTCGTAATAAACACCATCTTCATCTAATGCATAATTATCTATCGCATAGTTAATTATCAAATACATTGGATTATGCGGTATTTTATCAACATCATACAACGAATTGAACAGTTCGCCATTAAGATACCATTCTACTTTATCTGGCATCCACAGACATCCCCATGTATTCCATTGATCTACACTCGGTTTATCCTCGGAAATCCTTGGAAACACCCTCGCGGCACCTTCCCACCAAAGACTATCAGTTTCACCATCGTTATTAATATACGTTCCTGCAGTAAAGACTCTGTTATCACCAAGATATAATGCACTTGTATATTTATATTCTGATGTATCTGTAAAAACCCACGAATATTCAAAAATATCAATCTCATCATAATGTGGATCATCACAATTTGTATCATTTGCCTTACAGCTGCTCCACAACCAAAATGCAGGAAATGCACTTTTATGTACAGGCACTTTACATCTCATTTCAAAATACCCGTAGAGATAACTCTTATCTATAGATTCTAAAGCCCCAGAGATATATCTTATATGGTGTTCATCTGTGATATTACACCAACCACCTACAGGTTTTTCCAAATCTTTACACGTCAAGTCAACATCACTCACATAATCAGCAACAAGCAACATCATTTCATTATTATCGTCAAAAACAGCTTGTGAGCGCTGATATGCTTGATGTTCTTTAATACCGTGAGTAATACCGCTTCCTTGAAAATATGCTACCCATTTATTATTAGAATCCACGTATGAGGCATTCCATGTCCTTCCTGGAACATCAAAATTATCTTCAAACAATATATAATTTCTATTATTCTCATATTGAGCATAGGCGTATGCGTACAATAAAATTAGACAAATCATTATAATTATTCTTTTCATGGCTGTCATTCTTTAGTTTCCAACAATCCGTGTTCTTCCAAAGTCTTGCGAAGCATCTCAATTTCCGCTTTCTGTTCTTTATAGGCTTCTATGAGAACTACTGTTAGAGCTTCATAATCTACATACATTAAGGCGGGTTCTATTTATTATTTCCCCTACATCAATGGGCAGAACTCGTTTTACCATTGATGTATAGTTTGCGGTTTAAAGTTTATAATGATTCTAAAATTTTTAATTATTGAGATTCCATAAAGTCGTCTCGATAAAAATCTTCATGTTAAATCTTTACCGAGACAAGCATTTTATGAACTTGTTTTTTCCTAGAACTTGTATGTCGTTTTTAACACTCTCCATACAGTTATTCTTTTATATGTTTGGTGCTGCAAAGTTTATATTTTTATCTCTAATTTCAAAACTTTTTAAATATTTTTTTAAAAAAAGTTTTATAATAAATATTTAACATACATTTAGTTATATTTTCAAATATAATCAACAATTTAATCTATACTTAAAGGGACTTCTATAAATTCCCCGTTTAAATAATTTTTGACAGTAACAATTAAAACTTTTGCATGCTTTATGTTTTTTCTTGGAATCTTTTCGCCTTTCTTTAAATCACATAGCTCGCTATGTTCTTTCAAGAAAAACAAAAATCTTCTCAAAGAAAAATTCAT
>JAFZDU010000093.1 GCA_017561025.1 Bacteroidales bacterium
GCTCCCAAAGCAGGTGCGCTAGCCGGACTGCGCTATGCCCCGATAATCGCGGCGGAGAAGGGGGGATTCGAACCCCCGGTAGCCTTTGGGACTACGACAGTTTAGCAAACTGTTGGTTTCAGCCACTCACCCACCTCTCCGTGTTCCGTGGTTTTGCGAGTGCAAAGGTACATCTTTTTTTTATATATCCAACACTTTTTAAAAAAAAAATTATTTTTTTTATTTTTTCTCATATTTTAACATTAATAAATAACTTTGTAGATAAATATTTCATTATGAAAAAACACTTGTATTTATTAGCATTATCAATCGTAACATCCTTATTATTAACATCTTGCAATAATAACAATATTTCAAATTCAACAGACAAGCCTCAAAACGTCATACTATTAATTGGCGATGGAATGAGTACTACTCAGATATGTTCTGCTATGTTAGCAATGGATAAAAACACCATTTTTGAGCAATTTTCCGTCTCAGGATTAGTAAAAACACGCTCAAAATCTCACAAAATTACCGATTCTGCCGCAGGAGGCACTGCAATAGCCACCGGACACAAAACAAATAACGGCATGATTGGAATGAATTCAGACAGCATTCCTGTGCCAAGTATTCTAGAAATTCTCTCAGACCAAGGCTTGAAAACAGGTGTAATCGCTACATCTTATATCACACATGCCACTCCTGCTTCTTTCGTGGCAAAGAATATCAACAGAAATAAATATGAAGAAATCGCAAATGACTTCGCAAATTGTGAAAAAGTAGATTTATTAATAGGTGGAGGAAGAAAGCACTTCAACAAACGTAGCGATAGCCTCAATTTAATAGAAAAAATGCAAAACAACGGATGGCATTATTACGACACATTAATTAATATAGACAGTAATCTTGAAAAGATATTTATCCTTGCAGACGAAAACCACCTTCCTGCATATCCACAAAGAGGCAACTTCTTACCTGAAGCCACATCTCTCGCACTAAAGAATCTGGAAAACAAAAACGGTTTCTTCCTTATGGTTGAAGGCTCGCAAATTGACTTCGCATGCCATAATAACGACTCTACATATTTGGTGAATGAAATGATCGATTTCGACAACACCATCAAGGTGGCTCTAGATTATGCCAAAGTAAATAAAAACACACTTGTCATTGTCACAGCAGACCATGAAACAGGAGGTCTCAGCATTGTAGATCCAGAAGGACGATACACAAAGACCGACCTCCATTTTTCAACTGGCAGCCACTCCCCGCTCCTAGTTCCAATCTTCGCTTTTGGCCCTGGAGCAAATAATTTCACAGGAATTATGGATAATACCGATATTATGAAAAAAATCATTAGTATAATGTAATAAAACTGGCAAAATATTTTAAAGATAACATTTCATCAATTGAAATAATATTTGTACTTTTGCAATACAAAGTTATTATAGAGATTTTATTTCAACGGATTAGTTTTTACAATTAGAGAATGTTATTTTTATCATGAAGATTTTTGTTGCGAAGTTGGGATTTTACACCAAGGCTGATGATTTGGTTGCACTTTTTAGCAAATTCGGTAAAGTTGATTCTGCAAAAGTAATTATGGACAGAGACACCAATCGTTCCAAATGTTATGGATTTGTTGAGATGCCTAACGATGCTGAGGCATACGCTGCTATCGTCGAACTTGATGATTGTATCTTTCAAGGTAGTACAATTGACGTAAAAAAATCAAAATTAGGACAAGTCACTTACACAATATAACAGCTTATCGTTTGATTTATAAGCAAATAAACATTTTAAAAAAAATATCATTTTTTTTGTGTTTGTTTAAATAAAAATTGTATCTTTGCAAACGCAAATGCGATGGTTCGGTAGCTCAGCTGGATAGAGCAACAGCCTTCTAAGCTGTGGGTCTTGGGTTCGAATCCCAACCGGATCACAAAATTAAATGAGACTGGCTTAACTAAGTCAGTCTTTTTGTTTATAAAACATTCATTGATATGGATTTGAATATTTCTTATTGCTCAGATAAGTACCAATACACTATGGGAAAGTCTTTCTACGAAAGTGGAATGAAGGACAAGCGTGCTGTTTTCAACCTCTTCTACAGAAAAGCACCTGACACAAACAACTGGGCAGTCGTGAGCGGAATCACAGAAGTCTTGGAAGTAATAAAAGGCCTCAACTGCGGAGATGAGAGTTTCTTCGAGAAATTCCTTCCTGGCGACGACTACAAAGAAGTGCGTCAATATTTCGCCAATATGAAATTCACCGGCAACGTCTATGCTATGCGCGAGGGCGAAATCGCTTTCCCTACACAGCCGATAATAACCATAGAAGCTCCTATCATTGAAGGACAGGTTCTTGAGACTCCACTCCTATCAATCATGAACCACCAGATGGCAGTCGCGACAAAAGCATCTCGAGTGACAAGAAGCACAACAAAACCTGTCAGCGAATTCGGCAGCCGTCGCGCTCATGGTCCTTGGGCAGCCATCTACGGAGGCAAAGCGGCTCTCATCGGAGGTTGCGCCAACAGTTCCAATATAGTATCAGGAATGAAATTCGGTTTCCCTTCCGTCGGAACAATGGCACACAGCTACGTCACAGCATTCGGATGCAGCATCAAAGGCGAATTCACAGCTTTCGACACTTATATTAAGACACATAAATCAGAAGCACTCATATTATTAATAGACACCTACGACACTTTGAGATGCGGCGTCAAAAACGCCATCAAGGCATTCAAAGAAAACGGCATCGATGACAGTTATCCTTACGGATACGGCATCAGACTCGACAGCGGCGACTTGACATACCTCTCTGTAAAATGTAGAGAAATGCTCGACGAAGCAGGACTTAAAAACTGCAAGATATTCGCCACTAACGCATTAGATGAATATCTTATCACAGAGTTGGAACGTCAAGGATGCCAGGTAGATTCATACGGCGTTGGTGACGCCATCGCGACAAGCAAGCACAACCCTTGTTTTGGCAATGTATTCAAACTCGTTCAAATCGATGATATGCCTGTGTTGAAACGCTCAGAAGAGACAACGAAACTCATCAACCCTGGTTTCCAAATCACCTACAGAATCATCCAAAACGGAAGATTCAAAGTAGACATCACCTGTCTCCGCGGCGACGAAACATCGAAGAAAATCGAGGCAGGAAAGACAATCACCGTACGCGACGAACGCGACAGATTCAAATCCATGACATTTGAAGAAGGCAAATATGAGTTCCGCGCTTTACAACAACAGATAGTAAAAGACGGCGAGATCACATATCAAGATAGAACGATACAAGAGAAACAAGCATATTACAAAGACAACCTTGCGCATCTCGACGACTCACAAAAGCGTCTCATCAACCCACATTATTATAAATGTGACATCTCAAACGCGCTTTATGACTTAAAGAACAAGTTAATCGACAATTTGGTCAAGGAAATAGAGGAACTTTGATTAGAAACTCAAAATTTCAGAACCTCAAAATCTCAGAATCTCAGAACTTCAAAATTTTTGAGATTTTGAGATTTTCAGTTTCTGAGGTTTTATTTTTATAATAGCGGGGCTGCGTTAGGGATTGGAGCGGCATCCTTTGCGAGATAATGGGGTTTGGGATTCGGGAACGGGAATTTGGGAGCGGGGAGCGGGAATTTGGGAGCGGGGAAAATTTAAGCGGAGCAAAGATAGAGCGGAAAGCCCGACGGCTTTGCCGGAACGCCCAAAGAAAAGACACCGAGACACCAAGTCACCAAGTCACCAAGTCACCGAGTCACCAAGTCACTGAGATACCGAGATGCTGAGGGGAATAGTTTTTAAAAAACTTCAAAATTTCAAAATCTCAGAAGTTCAAAAGTTCAAAGTTCAGAGTTCAGAGTTCAGAGCTCAAAGCTCAAAGCTCAAAGTTCATTATTGACAAAATCGATATTGTTATCGAAAATATCTGTTTGACGAGTGTTTCTTTTCGTTATATTTTTGCAGCGTAAAACAAAACAAAAAGTAAAAACAAAGATCAGAAAAAAAACAGAAAAAAATTAGTCCGATAAAACAAAAAGACTATATATTTGTTGAGTAAATAAACTAATACACGAACTTAAAAAAAACATTGAATCATGAAAAGCGTAAAAGGCACACAAACAGAAAAAAATCTTTTGAAATCATTTGCAGGCGAATCACAAGCACGCTCACGTTATAAATTCTTCGCATCACAAGCACGTAAAGACGGTTACGAACAAATCGCAGCTATCTTCGAAGAAACAGCAGAACAAGAAAAAGAACACGCAAAACGTTTCTTCAAATTCTTAGAAGGCGGCATGGTTGAAATCACAGCATGTTATCCAGCTGGCGTCATCGGCACAACAATGGAAAACTTACGCGCTGCTGCAGAAGGCGAAAACGAAGAATGGGTTGAGCTCTATCCAGAATTCGCACGTATCGCTGACGAAGAAGGTTTCCCAGCAATCGCAACAGCATGGAGAAAGATCTCTGAGGTTGAAGCTTTCCACGAACAACGCTACCGCCAATTGTTATCTCGCGTTGAAGCTGGTCAAGTATTTGAACGTGAAGAAGAAATCGAATGGCAATGCCGTAACTGCGGTTATGTACACAAAGGCAAATCAGCTCCTAAAGCATGTCCAGCATGCGTACATCCACAGGCTTTCTTCGAACCAAAAAAAGACAATTATTGATTTGGAGTAAAGGCTAAAGGCTAAGGGCTAAAGACTAAAGGCTACAAATTACTACACTAACTATAACAACTATTTATTGACTAACAACTTAGACTACTGATACTAACTAATTACACTAACTTAACTAAGGCACTGAATAGTCAATATAACAACAAGAGTCGAGAAAATCTCGACTCTTTATTTTTTAATACCTTTTTATCATTTCTCATTCTTCATCTTATAAAGAACGCCCAAGGCTGTCAGTATAACCAATCCGTTGCCTAATGGAACAGACTGGTCGTTTGTATTGCCATGTGATGAAGGAAGGTTTGGTGCGCCTCCCATCCAAGTGGTGTTTCTTTCTTCTGTATTAGAATAATTGAAGAATCCGTCACTCTGCGCATCGGCATTCATCATGAAGCCTAGTACAAATATTGCTGTTATTATATACTTTTTCATATCTGCTTATTATCTGTTAACTACAAACTTTTGAGTTTTGACGCCTTTGTCATCTGTTTTTTGAATAACATATGTGCCAGCATTGAAGCCTTCTATTGAAATATGATCCATAGCATCTGTGCAGTTAGTTTCATAAACGCAACGACCCATTACATCATAGATGTTTATCGCAGCATCGCCATTGATGTCATTTACGATCAACGCTGCATTGTTGACATAAACGAAATTCTGCACTGAGTCCGGTGTTGTACCAATGCTTGTAGTGATAATGAAACGTTCCGCTGCATCCTTTGATCCTGCCATAAATGAATACTCTTTTTCTAAAAGCATATTAACACTTACGCCTGTTGCCTTATCTAAGAGATAAAGATTTTCAAACTCGCCTTGGATATCGAATGTCAATGTATATGCACCCATTTCTTTAGCTTCAAAATAAACTGGTATCTCTGTAACATCCTTACTATAGTTATAGATACCGTAGCTATATTTATTGTCATTGACATACAACAATGCTACACCTTTGTTAAAGTTTTCCATTTTCTGGAATCCGCTGTTCTCATTTTCACCGAAACGGATGATGAGGTTATCGCTGCCATTCTTGCCTGATGAAACGATATTGACATAGCTGTCTTCTTTAAGGTTTCTTGTTATTGCTTTTGAAATCGTCACCTCGTTCTTTTGACCTTCGACAGATTTTACCATAAAGCCCTCGCCTGTTCTGATAAAGCCATCTGTGTAATATTTGTAACTGCCGTCTTTGCCATCTACCATAGCATAGCCGTCATAGACGCCCACTACACTAACATTAGCGTTCCAGTCAATATCAAATGGATATGGGTTGCCTAAAAGACTGAAGTTAGCCAGATTGTTGTCTGATGAATAGGCATTAGCTTTCATTGTATATGAAGGTTCATTATTAAGGTTGCCTTTGAAATCTGACACTGACTCTGACTGATATGAAACGAGATATCCTCTGCCGCTTTCGAAAGCACTATCTTCCAAAACAACAACATCTTTAAATTCAACATTGTCAATATTCAATTGTGCAGAGCCAAACTCTTCAACATAATGATAGAATGCAAGATATACACTTTCTCCTTTATATGCACTCAAGTCAATTGTAAATGTTTCTGCTTCTTGATTTGTCAATGAATAATCTCCAATCTCTATATCAAAATCAGCCGCATTATCATTTGACTTTTTAGACAACAACACTTTAAATGTTTCTGGAATTTCATCATATTCACCCCATGCATCAAAAGTTAAGATTGTTTTTTCTGTAATTGTAAATTGTGGTGACACCAGATAATTTTTTGCCAAGACATCCTCTTCTGTATCTCCATCAAAAGAAACAGAATACACATTTTTTCTAGTTTTATATTCCCAATTCTTGCCATCTTTGTCAGCATCAATTTTTGTCCAACCTGCATTAAAAGGATTTGTAGAAAAACTATATGTATTCGTTGTAAGCTTCTTCAAATTCACCCATTGGTATTCTTTTGTACCGTCATACATATAAAGATCGTAGTCTCCGTTTGCAGGAACGAAGTCGGTAACATTAGCATTAGCCACCGGTGATGCCACGAACTGCCAACCGCTCATATCTTCTTCACCCCAAGAGTTTTCTGGTGTCTCAATATTGTTCTTGAATGTAGCAGCTACATTATCACTGTTTTGGAATATCTGTCCGCCTTCTTCAAGTACTAAAGCATCGACATCTGTATTTGTCAAAGTACCAATGACTGTCAAGATACCACCTTCTGCTATTGTAAGTGACTTGCCTTCGTTAACAACAAGATTGTTTACTTCGATGTCACCGCCTTCTGCTATTGTGACATCAGCATCTATAATAACATCCTCTGTATCTGTTGGAACAGTGCTTTCATCCCATACAGCATCTTCATCGAATGTATATGGAGGTATTTCGAAGAATATTTCAAAAGGATTGTCTGTGCTACCGATAGTCTTGTTAACCTCATAAACGACTGTATTGTCTGTGACATAGTTCAAGACTTCTTGCTTTTCATGGTCATACACCTTAAATGTAATAACATCACCGTTATTGCCATAGATTGTGATATAAGCCATATATCTGTCTATATTTGATTCTTCTACAATTATATGTTGCAATCTTTTACTACCAACCAAAGTTTCACCGCAAAATGCTCCTAGCTCAATGTTTGTTCCTCTTTGTTCTACATTGTCTATTTTAACAACTGCAATAACACCCATATTGGTCTCCTGATTTGTATCAGGTTTCCAATAATTCTCATTGGTTTCCTGCCCATAAGAAAATCGACATAACAATGTCAACAATGTTAAAAATAATAAACTTCTTTTCATTTTAATTTTTTGTTTGTGTTTAGAGCTGTGAGCTATAAAAACTCACAGCTCATGTTAACACTTATTTATTTTACTACTATTCTATAATTTCCAACTTTTCCGTCTTCAATTGCTCTTATCATGTAAACTCCAGAATTTAGCATTCCGTTTATTCTGCTTACATTTTCATATTCAGCAATCTTAACGCCCAATGCATTGTAAACCTCTACTCTTTCACATTCTCTGCCGAGATTTATTTCTGTATTGATGTTTGATGGATTTGGATAGATATTGATTCCGTAAAGTTCATTTTCATCAACATTCAATGCGCCCATTGTCAATAAGACTGGTTCATCCAATGTTCCTAATGTTGCGTTTGTCTGATACAATATCTCTGTTGTGATATCATATACTTCATCAGATGCAGCTTTGTAGCATTTCAACACAACGTTTTCTTCTTTTGTTCCATAAACTGTAAGGAAGACAAATGTCTCGTTGAGTTCTTCAATATAGATAGCCTTTGCACTGCCGCGGCATTCACCGTCTACGAATGCGCCTACTTCATAGTCTGCTGTCATTCCTTCTACCTTAGCGATGACGCTCATGTTTGTTGGATATTTACCCATATCTACTGACCAGTGGTTTTCTGCTACTGATCTGTCTTGATTTGGGAATGGCATTGCTCCATCTGCTGCTGGGAATCTGAATGTAAACTCTTCGCCTGAGAGGTTCTGGTACATATAACCTTGTCCTGGCTCTAAGACTTGGAGTGCACCCAACCAGCCGCTGCCTTCATAATATTGTGAGAAGCCAGCCTGTGACTTGAAGTATTCTCCGTGTTTTGCATCTATGCCTTCCAATGCCTTGTTGATTGGCATTGTCATCTTGACCGGATAACCTATCCAGTTCCAGTTGTTCTTAACTGTTATAGGATATTTCTCGGCATTGACTGCTGGACCTGTAATAAGCATATTTGCAGCATTGTTCATCTCTATCATATACATCTTTTCTGTAGATGCTTCTGTCAATGCACCTAACCATTGTGAGTGTTCGTAGGTGATGAATCCTACCTGGTCTTTGATTTGTTTTGCATTGTTACCGAGAGCTTCCTTGATCATATCGAGACCTTCTTCGCCATCAATATTGAGGTATGTTGAGTACCAGTTCCAGCCTTTCACGAGACTTCTTTCGTGTGCGACATCGTAATTAGCCACGAAATTATATTCTGTATTGTCTTCTACAACGAAGGTATAGTATGAATCTGTTGTAACGACATCTTCATTCAATGTCCAGCTGTTGAATACGAAACCGAAGTTATCATAAGCTTGGATGCTGACAGTCTCGCCAGGCACATAATAACCTGCTCCGTACAATGTACCTGCACCTTCTATATTGCATGTAAGTGTAACTGGAATCTTAGATATGAAGTTGATTACATGAGGCTCGTCATAGTTACCAACTGTACCATTATTTATATAGCTTATTGTCTGATATGTCATATAATCCATTTCTCTGCCGCTTGTATGATCATAGAGCTTGAATGAAATTTCATCATCATTTTCACCATAGACAGTGAGCAAATACACGAGTTTATCAACTGCACTTATATATTGAAGTCTTGCACTGCCACGGAGTTCTCCATTGCAGAATGCACCGAGTTCTATGTTCAAGTTATTTGCTGGCACATTTTCAATTTGAATATCAGCTGTGACTGACATATTGTATTGAGAAATACCTGGGTTTGGTGTCCAATGGTTACTTGTTTGGAAGTTAGCGACAAGATTTCTGTCTGCTTCTGCAACGAATGTATATTCTGCATCTGCTGAGACAAATTTGCCGTCTTCACTCCAGTAAGCGAATGTGCTGTTACCCTCAACCCAATGATGGTTGCCGTTTTCATCCCAATAACCACTACCACTTTCTCTTGCTATTACTTTCACTGTTACTGTCTCACCATCGAAGTATACGCCAGCACCCTCTATGTAAGCCACATGATCCAAGTTGACTGTTGCTGTGATTTCATGCTGTACGATTTCAGAAACTATAGTATAGTTATTCCATGGAGATACAGCTTGATAAGCTTCCACTGAATTGTAAGGCACGCCTATTCTCATATTTTCAGGACAGCCGTTGAATGCTGAATCATCTGTTTCTGGGACAGTCTCTGCATGAGATTCTATCATTGTCAAGTTAGAGCAATCTGCGAAAGTCTCGAAACCTACATAGTTTACGCCGCTTGGGATTTCGATATATGACAATGTTCTACAATCTTTGAATGCACAGTCTGCTATGACTTCCAACTGAGAATCTTCAGCAAATGCTACAGTATCTAAAGAACCACAATTTTGGAATGCGAAATTTCTGATATTGACGAGAGAACTTGGCAACTCAACTTTCACCAAACTGCCACAAGACTTGAATGCTGAGTTTTCTATGTTTGTAACACCTTCTGGAATTGATATGTTTTTAATACGTGTACCCTCAAATAAGTTCTTGCTTATTGATTTAAGCTGTGAATTTTCTTCAAATACAATGTTTTCAAAATTCCAACAAGAAGAAAAAGCAGCTTCACCTATCTCTGTAACGCCACTTGGAATTATCATACTTGTTAAAGCATTTGAATTTACGAAAGCTTTTTTACCTATTTTTGTTACAGTACTTGGGATTTCAACATTTGCCAAATTCCAGCACCAACCCAAAGCTCCATCACCTATTGTTTCAAGTTTAGAATTTTCTCCAAATATTATAGTTCTTAAATTACCACATTCTGCAAAAGCACGATGTGCTATACTAATAAGCTGAGAATTATCATCTATTGTGACTTTTATCAAATTATCACAATCATCAAAAGCACCATCATTTATATTAACTACACTGCTAGGAATTCTAATAGATACTATGGCACCACAATGGCTAAAAGCATTATTCCCTATAGTAACGACAGTATTAGGAATAGTAACTTTTTCCATGTTGCTACAACCATAAAAAGTACGCTCTTCAATCTCTGCAATACCATTGGGAATTTCTACGCTTATCAAACTTGAACAATTCTCAAAAGCATTAGAACCGATAGATGTAACAGAGCTTGGAATTTCTACGCTTGTCAAACTTGAACAATTCTCAAAAGCATTAGAACCGATAGATGTAACAGAGCTTGGAATTTCTACACTTGTTAAACTTGAACAATTATAAAAAGCATAAGAACCGATAGATGTAACACCCAACTCTACGCCATTTATTTCAACTGTAGCTGGAATTGTCACAGCTATTGGAGTTGAAGGTTGTGTGCAGCCTGTTACTCTGCATTCAAAGTCTTCCATTGCTGTAAACTTCAATGAATAGCCTTCTTCATAATCTACAACAAACTCTTCCCCTACAAAATATGGATAGATTTTTGTTACATTATACGACCTCCAAGGAGCCGTTGCTTTATATGCCTCTATTGAAGATTCTGGAACTTGGATATTTTTTATTATATCTGAACCAGGAAACATGTTCACGTTAGTATCATCCCATACACCCAACACTGGTCCTGGCACATTCTCGGCATAACACCTTATATAGTTCAAATTTGAACATTGAGCAAAAGCATATTCTCCAATGGAAGTAACATTACTTGGTATTTCAATGCTTGTTAAATTTGAACAAGATTCAAAAGCAAAAACATTGATTGTTGTTACACTACTTGGAATTTCTACGCTTGTTAAACTTGAACAATATCTAAAAGCATCAGCACTGATAGATGTAACACCAAGCTCTACGCCATTTATTTCAACTGTAGCTGGAATTGTTACCGCTGTTGGAGTTGAAGGCTTTGTGCTACATGTTACACTACATTCAAAGTTTTCCATAGCTGTAAACTTCAATGAATAGCCTTCTTCATAATCTATAACAACTTCCTCTCCTACGAAATATGGATATATCTTTGTTACATTGTACCACATCCAAGGCTCTGCTGCTTTATATGCTTCTATAGATTCTTCTGGAACTTGGATGTTAACAATGTTTGTATTATTAAATCCACTTATTTCTGGAACTTCCTTAGCATAACTTCTTATAATTTTTATATTCCAGCTTTCACTAAATGCCCAATCGTCTATTTTTACAACTTTACTTGGTATATCGATACTTGTCAATTTATCACAATGAGCGAATACTCCATTTCTGAATTCTGTAAGCTGTGAATCTTCCCCAAATATAACCTTTTCTAAACTTGAACAACTATTGAAAGCATAAGAACCGATAGTTGTAACAGAGCTTGGAATTTCAATGCTTGTTAAAGCCTTACAATTATTAAATGCATAATCTCCAATTGCTGTAAGCTGTGAACCATCTCCGAATGTTACGCTTGCCAAATCATGACATTCACTAAAAGCATCATAAGGAATTTCTGTAACAGCTGCTGGAATATCTATACTTGTCAAATATTCACAAGCATAAAATACTCTTTCTTCTAATTTGGCAACACTAACTTCTACGCCATTTATTTCAACTGTAGCTGGAATTGTCACAGCTGTTGGAGATGAAGGCTTTGTGCTGCATGTTACTCTGCATTCTATTGGGTCAACACTTGTAATAGCAAATTGTAAAGAATAGCCTTCATAATCTACAATTGCGTAATCACCAATTTTTAGTGTCTCTATTGTATATGTTCCATTATTATTTGCTTTACATCCATATCCATAGGCACACCATTTTGCAACATCCATTGTAAATGTTCCGCCAGTGATATTAAGATTGTCATCAAGACCTTCACTTACTTCTATATTACCGCTAATTGTTCCTGTTGTGTTTACATTTACAACTGGAGCTTCGTAATTCATAAATTTGCAGACATCAAATGCGAAAGCTTTTTCTCCGTCATTATTAGCTGTAATATTTGTGTTACCAATAATATTTACTTCTCCTGAATTATTTGACAATACGTATGAATCCTGATCTTTGAAAGAATATTTATCCAGATTTGTTCCGTCAAGACTCATGTTTTCCAAAGTAAGATTTGCATAGTTCTGAATAAGGATGTAGAAATTATCCTTATAATCATCAGCCACCTTCAAGCTACCGTTTCTAAGAACAACATTATTTCCTTGAAGTATTTGCAAACCATTGGATGTCTTATTTCCAGAACCAACACCTTCTGTGAAAGAATAAGTGTGGCCCCCAAAGTCTATGGTAATATCTTTGTCAATGATAAAGCCTTTGTCTTCAACATCTGCCAAAAGCATAATAGCAGAACCGGCTTCTGCTGCCTCAACTGCATCTGCCAAAGATGTATCAATACCTACAAGTGTACTTGGCACTTGAAATTCATAAGTTGCATTACTATCAGTGCATGTACCTTGAGCAACATTGAGAAGTTCTATTACATTTTCCAATGCAACGGTAAATCCTGTTTCATTATGATCTCGACCGCTCGCATTGTATGTAACTTTAACATAAGCTCCCTTTGGAATAAACAATGTTTCTGTTACATTATGACCATTTTCAAATGTAAGTTGTACTGACTCGTCATTGTATTCAACTAACAGATAGTTTCCGTTCCAGCCGTCACCATAGCTGTCTGTCAGAGTGAAAATTACATTACATAAATTTTCTGTTGGTTCTTCTAGTTGTTCCTGTGCATTAACGGCATAGGGGGGGGGGTAAACAAACCGAATAAGCACATAATTGTTAAAAGTAAATGCTTTCTCATAATTTTTTAAATTTTAATGGTTAATATTTATATTACAAATTATATACGTAACACTCAAAAATCTTACAGCCAAAACGTAAACAATAAATAATCAACAAATTACCCTAGTAAAAAAAGCATAAAATAGAATAGCTTAACGCGTATTTGTTTTTATAGTAGATTTCGCAAATATATTGTTTTTGTTAACATTTACAAACAAAAAAATGGATGTTTTTTTCTGTCCACGAATCTACACGAATCTGCACTAAAATTTTTCGTGTCTTTTTAGTGCGGTTTAGTCGGGTTTGATTTAGCGGATGAAATCTACAAGTGCTATTGCTGTCATTGCCTCTACTACTGGAAGCACTCGTGGGACAACGCAGACGTCATGGCGTCCTGTAATGTCATAAACGACTTCATCACCATTGACATTCACGGTCTTCTGCGCTTGCATTATTGTCGGTATTGGTTTGAATGCCACATTGAAATAAATCTTCTCTCCATTCGAGATGCCGCCTTGTATCCCGCCAGAGTAATTTGTCCTCGTTCTTATCTTGCCGTCTATATTAATAAAGGTGTCATTACATTCTGAGCCGCGCATAGCTGCAGCATGGAAACCTTCTCCATATTCAAAACCTTTTACAGCATTGATGCTAAACATCGCCTGCGCCAATACCGCCTGCAGTTTTCTGAAATGCGGTTCGCCGACTCCGACAGGCATATTGTCGATTTCAACTCGCACCACAGCTCCGACAGTATCATTCTCCATCTTCACCTTATTTAATATGGCGACAATCTCTTCTGCTGAAAAAGCATCGCTTCTCTCCTCGCCTATCTGAGTGACAAAGGATCGTATCTCGACATCATGTTGTTGCAGTATCTGTTTGGCGATGGCGCCCGCGACTACGCATGGCAGCAATGTTCTCGCCGAGCCTCTGCCGCCGCCTCTATAATCGCGGATGCCGTATTTCTGCTGATAGGTGAAATCGGCATGCGACGGACGATATATATCCTTAATATTTTCGTAATCCGAGGATCTGGCATCTTCGTTTCTCACCATAAACGCTATCGGCGTTCCCAAAGTCCTGCCTTCAAATATACCAGAAAGAAAAACCACCTTATCGGATTCTTTTCTCTGCGACATTGCGGAGTTAGTTCCTGTCTTTCTTCTTTGCAGTTCTTCCTCTATCATGTTAAAATCTATTAACAATCCTGAAGGACAACCGTCAATAACGCCGCCTATAGCTTCGCCGTGCGATTCGCCGAAGGTTGTCAAAGTGAAATTATTACCAAAAGTATTTGCGCCCATATTCTAAAAAAAAGAGCTGCACAGTCCGTACAGCTCTTCAAATAATTATTTACTGCTCGTTGAGGATTTTCAATTTTGCTTCCAAGACTTTAACGTCGTTCTTTGCTCTGTTGATCTTCTTTTCATACTCAGCTCTCATGATTTCTGATTGCTTGCTGCCAGAGAAGAAACCGATGTTATTTTCCAAAACGCTAATCTCTTCGCGTAATTTTGTAATCTTGTTTGTCAAGATGTTACGTTCTTTTCTTACTTTATCGCGTGATTCTGGATCGTCTTTCATACCTTCGACCATATTGCGATATTGTGCTGTTGAGATTTCGTTTTCGTTAAGCTTCATCTTGTCGAACAAAGCGTCGATAGATTTGCGATATTCATCTTGTGTAGCGTCTTTATATTTCATTGGAACGTAACCGATAGCCATCCATTCTCTTTGGAATGCCTTGATTGCTTCCATGTTTTCTGAGCGTTCTTTCTTGATTTCGTAAGCTTTGATACGTTCAAGAAGTTCTCTCTTAAGTCTGAGGTTTTCTTCTTCAACACCTTTGATGCCGCTGAAGTGTTCTGACTTGCTTGTGAAGAACGCGTCGCATGCTGAACGGAAGCGTTTCCATATTTTGTCTGAATGACGTTTTGGCACTGGACCGATCTTCTTCCATTCTTCTTGTAATTTCTTGATGCGATCTGTAGCTTTTTTCCATTCTTTGCTGTCAGCAAGAGCTTCAGCTTCAACACACAATTGTAATTTTCTATTATAGTTTTCCAATTGTTGTTCTTTCAATCTGCTGAAGAATTCTTTCTTGTTGCTGAAGAAAGCATCCATAGAACCTTTGAAGCGAGCCCAAATTTCGTCGTTGAGTTTCTTTTGAGCTGGACCTATAGTTTTCCAAATCTTGAAGAGTTCGTTGACGTCATTTGATTTCTTTTGCCATGCACCTATGCTGTTGATGCTGTCGTTGAGGAGTTCTTCTATCTTTTCACAGATAGCAGCCTTTGCATCATAGTTGCCTTGTTGTTCTTCTTGGATCTTTGAATAATGTTCACGACGTACTTGGTTGATCTTATCTGTAGTGTTTTTGAAACGTTCCCAGATTTCGTCTTTCTTTTCTTGTGGAACTGGACCTATTTCTTTCCACTCGTCATGATATTTCTGTAAGAGTTTGAAAGCCTTTGTAACTGATTTTTCAAGAAGGAGTTCTTCTGTCTTTTCACACAATTCAATCTTTGCTTCCAAGTTTTTCTTAAGATCTAAATCACGTAATTCACGGTTGATCTTAACTTTATCGTAGAATTTTTCTACCAAGAAATGATAGTTGTTCCATAAGTTTGTGATTTCTGTAGCTGGAACTTGACCTATCTCTTTCCATCTATCTTGAAGATTACGGAACTCATCGTATGTCTTCTTCAATGTCTCTTCTGAATTGATGAGCTGCTTAAGTTCTTCAAGGATAGCGCTCTTTTGTTGAAGGTTGACAACTTTTTGTTCTTCAAGAGCTTCATTATATTTCAACTTGTTGTTTCTGAAGATTCCGAAAGCGGCTTTAAAACGAATTTCCAAAGGATCTTCTACATGTTCGTAGCTTTCTGCATCGCCACCATCCAAGATAAATTGTTCCATTTCCTTATCTCTTTCTTCTTTGCAAATTCTCAAGAAGTTAGATTTCAAAGCAACAACTTTATCTTTTATCTTAACAACGTCCGCATCCTGTACTGTCTCTTCCAAGATTTCTATTAACTCCAATTTGTTACAGTTAGAGAAATCATAGTCAGTCTCAACTTCTTCATTTTCATCATCGTCATCTGTCATTATATCGAGATTAACCAATTCCTCTTCAACGTTTTCAACTACTTCATTTGGTAAAACCTGTTCAATAACTTGTTCATCATCTGTCACTTTAACTTCAATTTCGACAGCATTAGGCAAAATGTTAGGCTGTATAAGCTTCACAATTTCATTACGTTCGTTAGCGTTCATATTTTAATAATTTTAATTCTCCATCTCTTGCGAGATTTCGATTGGGGTTGATACTCATAAGAATGCGAAGACGAATCTCACATTCTCTTAATTTTCTGCAAAGATAAAAATAATTTGACGCGAAAATTAAAAAAAATACAAAAAACTATGTTAACGAAATCGGTTCTAAATGTTGGGCAAAAATCATTGTAAAGCTTAGGTTTCAGAAACGAAAAAGTTGTAAATTTGTAGTCGGTCAATATTATCCCAATGAAAAACAAACAGGAAATAAAAGAAAACATCATCAAGCTGATGAATAACGATTTATCTGAAAAAATCGTTGACATCAAGATGCTGCCAGCCTCTGGCTCTTCTCGTGTATACTATAGAATACAAACTGAAGACAAAACATATATAGCTACATATAATTCCAACATTGAAGAAAACATAGCTTTTCTTGTTTTTTCAAAACATTTCTCCAAAGCCAATCTTCCTGTACCTGAGATAGTTTCAGTAAATGACGAAAAAGATTGCTACATACAGTCTGACTTAGGAGACACATCATTATTCAACTACGTACAGAATTGCGTAAAAAACAATTTATACGATAATGCGACAATTGAATTATACAAGCAGTCTATCAGTAATCTTGTTGATTTTCAAATCAAAGGAAATAAAGACCTGGATTATTCCGTGGCATTTCCTGCGCCTTCATTCAACAGGAATTCAGTAATTGACGACCTAAACTATTTCAAATATTATTTCTTGAAAGTCAATGATGAAATCAACTTTAACGAAAGCAGGTTAAACACCGACTTTCAAAACATCGCTGATTTCATAATGGAAGCGCCTGCCGACTTTTTCATGTACAGAGACTTCCAGTCAAGGAATATAATGATCAAAGATAATAAGACATATTTCATTGACTACCAAGGTGGAAGGAAAGGACCGCTTCAATACGACATAATCTCATTATTATATCAGGTAAAAGCACAACTGCCAAACGCCTTAAGACTTGAACTCCTTGATCATTACAAAAATGAATTGAGCAAGTATGTTAATACCGAAGAAATAAGTTTTGACAAATACTACAACGCCTTCATCTTATTAAGATTATTGCAAGTACTTGGAGCATACGGATTTAGAGGATTTATCCAGAAGAAGCAACACTTCATCGAAAGCATTCCTTTTGCATTGAACGAACTGATAGCATTGAAAGACAGCCTCCACTTCCCATTTGAAACGAATGAACTGACAAACATCTTAAATCAAATTGAAAAGATATTGCCTAAATATCAGCCTGCTGAAAACGAGAAACTAACAGTCGTTGTAAATAGCTTCTCTTTCAAGAACGGCGGCATTCCTGAAGACAGAAGCGGCAATGGCGGCGGCTTCGTATTCGACTGCAGAGCCTTGCCCAACCCAGGCCGTTATGAAGAATATAAAAAACTGACAGGACAGGATTCTGAGGTACAAGACTATCTGAATCAATATCCTGAAGTACATCATTTCATCGAATTAACGCAGTCTATTGTATCACAATCTGTTGACAACTATCTAGAAAGAAACTTCAAGAATTTATTTGTCAACTTCGGATGTACAGGCGGACAACATCGCTCAGTTTTCTTTGCAGAAACAACAGCCAAGGCATTACATCAAAAATACCCTCATATCAAAGTGGTTTTAAATCACTTAGTACAAAACAAATATTATGTTTATGAAAACAAGTGATAAAAGAACCGCATTTATTCTAGCAGCTGGTCTTGGAACAAGACTTAAAGAATTGACATCAGACAAACCCAAAGCATTGGTTGAGTTAAACCAAAAACCTTTGTTAGAGATTGTAATTGACAATCTTATATCTCAGAATTTCAATCATTTTGTCATAAACATACATCATTACGGAGAAAAAATACTGGATTATTTCAAGACTAAAAAATATGAAAATGTCAGTATTGAAATTTCCGATGAAAGAGATTCATTGCTTGACACTGGAGGTGCGATTCTTAAAGCACTACCCTACTTCAAAGACAGCGAAGCAGTTCTAATTCATAACGTTGACATCATCACAGACATTGACTTTCAATCTGTTTATAACGATTTTACAAACTCTGATGATGCAGCATGGCTTCTTACTCAAGAACGCAACAACAAAAGAAAGATCGTATTTAACGAGAACGACAATTACGTTGGAAGAATGAATCTCGAAACCAATCAATATGATGGAGATAAAGAATTCAATGATGATTTCAAGCTATTATCTTTCAGCGGATTACATTTCATCAAACCGGAATATTTTTACGACTTCGAATTAAAGAAATGCTACGTCTTTGATTTATATAAAGAAATCAGCAGAAACAACAACGTAAGATCAAAATTCATTCAGCCAAACTATTGGTTTGATTTAGGAACACAAGAACAATTAAAGGAGGCAGCAACATGGCTTTTATCACAGAAATAGCGAATTACATCAAAGGTAATTATGATCTCTCAAAAGAATCACTAACGATCATATTCCCAAACAAGCGTGCAGCCTTGAAGTTGAGGATGGAACTGATGAAAAGCGACTATAAAAAAAATGTATGGTTGCCTCAAATCCTTTCCATTCAAGAAGCGATGTGTTCTTGGAGCGGCTTACAACTACTTGACAATATTGACATTATATTTGAACTCATCAAAATTGTCAACAATGCTGGTAAGATATCTTCAAATGACATTTACGGACTAGCTTCCCAGATGTTAAAAGATTTTGACGAAATAGATCAATATGCAGTAAATGCCAAAAACTTATTCCAAAACACAAAAGACGCTAAAGAAATAGATCTTCAATTTTTAAATGAGAACTATAATATCGACAAAAAATATATTGAATTTTTCTCATCATTAAACGGCTATTACGAAGCATTAAGAAAAGTTCTGCTAGAAAACAACTGCGGTTATTATGGATTGATTTCCAGATACCTATACGAATTAGACCAAGAAAGACTTCAAGAAATCATTGGCAACAGAAAGATTATCTTTGCTGGTTTCAACGCCATGACAAAAACTGAAGAAGGCATAATCGTAAGACTTATCCAGAATGAGAATGCTACTCTTATTTGGGATCTGGACGAATACTATTTCAAAGACAGCAAACAGGAAGCCGGCGTATTCGCAAGAGAATTCTTCGAAAGAAACAAAAACATCCAGTCTATAAAACCTAATTTTTTAGGCAAGAAACTCGTTGATGATTCAAAAAAAATAGATATCATAGGAGCGTCTGGCGCTGTAATTCAAACAAATGCTCTACAACTTGAATTACATAGAGAAACTCAAAACAAAGAAGATGACGAAGATAAAGTCATCGTTTTGTCCGATGAATCAATGCTTATACCTGTGTTAAACTGCATTCCAGATAAGTTTGACAAAATGCAGGTAACAATGGGATTCCCTTATTCCAAAACAACACTCAACCAGTTCTTACAGCATCTATTTGTCTTTCAGAAAAATATAAGTACCAACAAAGGAATATATTTCTGGTCACTCTCTAGATTATTAAATTCCGAACTAATCAAAATAATTTTCACGGAAAACGAATTAAAACGTTTATTCCGATGGAAAAACGAATATATAAAGAAATCAGCTTATTACATCAATATTGAAGACTATAAAAGCTTAGAAGAACTCTCCGACATTTATAACTTCTTATGTGTCATATCAAAGAAATGGAGCAGCACATTCGACTGCATCGCTTCAATAAAAGAACTTTTGAAGTTAATTTATGGCAAAGTCAAAAGTCATGACACCACACATTTTATAACAAACCAAATCAGCATTGCCGGAAGAATCATCAATAAGATTGACAAGCTTCTGAACAAGTATGAGCAGATAATACAAATATCTGACATTGAGAACCTTTACAGACAATCATCATCAGAAATGACGATAAATCTAAAAGGCGCTCATGGCGGTCTGCAGATAATGGGTTTATTGGAAACCAGAAATCTGGACTTCAAAACAGTTCACATTCTAAGCGTCAACGAAGGCATTCTCCCTCAATCTAAAAATGCAAACAGTCTGATTCCTTTTGATTTAAGGAGACACTACGGACTACCTACATATAATAATAAGCAAGCAGTTTATGCCTACCACTTCTATCGCTTATTGCAAAACGCTGAAAACATCAAGATTTACTACAACACACTAGCCGACGGCATGGGCGAAGGTGAAGCCAGCAGGTTTATCAAGCAGATATTACATGAAATGCCGTCTAAGAATCCTAATGTCAAGATAAGTGAAAAAATCTACAAATCACCTATCAACAGCAACCAGGATGTCAAAGAGTTACAAGCAATCAAAACCGATGAAGTATATGAGAAAATCATAAGAAAACTTTCATTCGTATCTGATGACAAGATATCAGGATTATCTCCGACATCAATTTCATGCTACTTGAACTGTCCTTTAAAATTCTATTTGCAATACATAGAAAAAATAAAGGACGAGACACCTAATGAATTGATACAAAGCAATATTATCGGAACTATCATTCATGCCACATTGGAAAATCTTTATACTCATTTCGGCAATGATGAAGTCACATTAGAGAGATACCAAGAGATTTACGAAAAACACTTCGAAGAGTCTTTGAAGAAAGCATTGGCAGATAACAACTTCCCTAACGGTCTGCCTAATACTGGATTCAACTACTTAAGCTCCAAGATGATGGACAAGATGATCAATAATTTCATAAATCAGGAAATTAAGTTCTTGAAGGAAAATAAAAGCATGAAAGTTATTGGTCTTGAAGAAGAACTACGTTGCAGCATTGATATTCCAGAATACGACATAAAAGTCAATCTGTTAGGCAATGCCGACAGAATAGACCAAGTTGGCAGCACAATCAGAATCATCGATTACAAAAGCGGTGCAGTCAAAGACAGTGACGTCGTAATCAAAAAAGATGTCAAAGAACTCAAAGATATCAGCGACAAGTCGTTACAACTTTTGATTTACAAGTACTTATACAAGAAATCAAATATGCATGTTGATGCAGAAAACATCGCACCTGGAATCATCGGTTTAAGAAAGATCAGCAAAGGCGTGTTTTCATTATCAAACAACAGCGAACATTTCAATGATGAAAATCTAATAACATATTGCGAGTCAATGTTTTCAGATTTATTCAAAGAAATATTAAACAGAGACATTCCTTTCAAGCAAACCGAAGATGAAAAAAAATGCAGCAATTGCAGTTTCGTCGACATTTGCAAAAGAAATCCTAAAAAGTACTTCTAAGATCAATATAGACAGGAAGATGATCACTATATCCTCCCTGATATTTGGGTCCGATATAAGTTCTGAATAACTTCTTGCCACCATACGTTTCATCATCTACGAATAAAAAATCAGGATGAAATATGGTGGCAGATTTATTTATATAACGCAATGATTTTGAATCATTATACAAACTATTGCTAATAATAATCTGATCAAAAATCTGCCATCTATATTGATGTTTCAACGTACCTTCAAAGCCAAGGTCATCAGCATTGACGAAAAGATTTACCAAAGTATCTTCAACATGACGTCGTTCAGGAGGTTTTGCCTTTAGAACATTCAGCATACTGTTATCCAGAGGCGTATCATTAAAATCACCCATAATCACAATCTTAGGAATACAGTCGCTGGCCCTTATCAAGGAGTCGACTTTGTCTTTTAATATATACGCCGCCATTTCCCTGAGATGAATCGTCTCTTTCTCGCCTCCATAACGTGAAGGCCAGTGATTTACAAAACAATGCAAGGTATCGCTCTGTCTATCATAAAACTTAGCATACAATATATCTCTAGTCTTAAAACGCTTATTATCAGGATTCCGGATTTTGATCACCTCACTACTTATAAGTTGCAGCTTATCAATAGAATATGCTATTGCAACATCTATCCCTCTCCTATCGTCACCTTCATAATGGATGACGCGATAATTATGACGTTTCAATGGCGTCTCCTGAAACAACATTGTCGTGACGAAAGTATTTTCTACTTCACACATTCCTAAAACAGACAAAGGATCACCTTCTGAAAGCGCCAAAATTGTCTTATAAATATTGTTTCTCTTTTTATAAAAGCGTGACAATGTCCAATGCTGAGAACCATCTTCCGTATATTCATTATACATCCGTGTTGAATCCACGAATGGATCGAAGAAATTCTCCATATTCCAAAAGGCAATCCTTAATGTATTTTCATTTTGAGAATACAATACATTAAATGTAACACACTGAAATACAAGTGCAAATAAAGTTAAATATAAAGATTTGCTTTTCATATAAAGTTTCAATTTTGGTTTCTGCGACAAAAGTATATATTATTTTTTGATAAAAAAAATATTCTGAGTATCTTTGTTGGCTTTTTAACATAAATTAACTATGAAGTCCGTATTTTTTAAGATTTCATGCATATTTTTTTTAACAATTCTGCCATTAAGACTACTCTCGCAGGTTATCATCGATGTCAAAATAAATGACATCAATGATACCGTATTATACCTCGTAAAATATAAAAGCGACAAAACACAAATCATAATAGACTCAAGTTCAATATCTTCAGACAAGAAAACCTTTAAAAACCATCAAAAATACGACGAAGGCATTTACATCTTGGCCGACAGCAAACAAAATCCACTTTTTGAAATATTGATAGGCAAAGACCAAAAGTTTTCGATATATGTTGAAGATCTTATGGAACTGAATAGTTATAAAGTAAAAGGCAGCAAAGAAACATCCGATTATTTTAAAATTCATTCCAGGACATTCCTCGATAAGCTACACATCAAAGCTTTAGAAAATGAAATGGAATATTTCCCAGACAATGCAAAAAAAATAGATTCCATCAAAAGAGAACTTTATGAATATCAGGAATCTATGTTAAGTAAAGACAAATCTTCTTTTTTGAACACATATATCAAATTCATTGAAGAATCACCAACAAACCAATATTTTGACCTGCCACTCTGTGACACTCGCATCTTGAATTCACGACTTTTAAAAAATAAACTTGACGTTTATTTCAATAATTACATGTCAGATCAGAATGCCGAGGCCATTTGTCAAAACATCGACAATCTGATTTCAAAAACAAATGACTGTCATACCGTTAGAGATTATATACTTTGGTATTTATATTCAAAGTATTTCAACAACGATTTGATTTATATCCATTTAAGCGATAATTATTTTTCAAGACTGGAAATCAACAATTTAACGCAAAACATCAGAAATGAGATTGTCAAGAGAGCCGATGTTTTAAGGAACATTACTATTGGCAGCATCTCTCCTACTTTCACATATACCAATGATGAAGGCAATAAAATTGATTTATCAGAAATAAATGCCAAAAACATCGTTTTATTCTTCTACAAGCCTGATTGTCAGAAATGTATAAGAGAAAAACGTATTTTAGGACTAATTAAGAACAGACAAAAAGATTTAACTATTTTATATATAAACATAAGCGAAGACAATTATTCTAATGTAAGTCAAGATATTATAAATCAATACGATATTGCGACCACTCCTACCATATATGTGTTAGATAACGACAAAAGGATAATTGCAAAGAATATTAAAGCAGAAGAAATTGAGTTTCATATAATTAAAAGATAAAGATATGAGTTTTTTGAAGAACGACACCATTTGTGCCATAGCGACGGCATCAGGAACAGCAGCAGTTTCAATGATCAGAATGTCAGGAAAAGACAGCCATAAGATTGCGCTTTCGAGATTTATCAGAAAGAAAGAATTGACACTTGATACTATTGTCGCGAACAAAATGTATTATGGCGAAATAACAGATTTAGACGGCAAAATCATTGACGATGTGATGCTTACGTTCTTCAAGGCACCACATTCATACACTGGCGAAGACTCAGCAGAGATAGTATGCCACGGTTCTCCTTTCATTCAAAACAAGATATTGGAGATACTGATTCAGAGCGGCGCACGTCTGGCAGAAGCCGGCGAATACACCATGAGAGCGTTCGTCAACAACAAGATGGACCTCACCCAGGCAGAAGCTGTCGCCGACCTCATCTCATCACAAAATGAGGCAGAACACCGTGTAGCGATGAACCAGCTCAAGGGCGGTTTCTCAAAAGAGCTTCAAGTATTGAGAAGCAAGCTCTTAGACCTCACATCTTTGATGGAACTAGAACTAGACTTCAGCGAAGAAGACGTAGAATTCGCTGACAGAACCAAGCTCAACAACTTAATTGAAGAGGCCTCAACTCATATCAACAAACTCACTGATTCTTTTAGACTTGGCAACACTATAAAAAGAGGTACGCCTGTCGCAATCGTCGGTGACGCCAACGCCGGCAAGAGCACACTGCTCAACGCCCTGCTCGGTGAGGAAAGAGCTATCGTTTCAGATATCGCAGGCACCACACGCGACACCATTGAAGAAACACTGAATATCGGAGGAAAGACATTCCGATTCATCGACACTGCCGGCATCAGAGAGACAGAAGACACCATCGAAAAAATCGGTATCGAACGCGCTTTCAAGAAGATATCAGAAGCCGACATCATATTAGGACTCCTCGACTTAAACCAAAGCTCTGACACATATTTCAAATCAGCAAGATTTATAATTAACAACGTCAACTTATTAAAACAAAAGCTGATACTGATATTCAACAAAGTCGATTTGAATAATGAGGCGATGTTGATTGATACCAAATTGATCATAAATAACCTACGTACTTCTATCGAGAAAAACATAGAAAGAAATGGTGGCAACATGATCGACGAATACAAATACAGCGTTACTGGACAAGACTGCCACGACATCCGTAACCTCATCAAATACGACTTCATTTCAGCAAAGAACGACGAACATATTGAGAAGTTAAAGAAAGACATCGCATTCTACGGAAGAGACTTGGTCGTTGGCGAAAACGAAGTGTTAGTCACCAACTTACGCCATTACGAAGCCTTGGTAAAAGCATCCGAGTCGTTGGTCAAGGTTAAGGAAGGATTAGATTTTGGCATCTCCACTGAGTTTGTTGCACAAGATTTAAAAGAAGTCTTATATTATTTAGGCAGCATCACCGGTGAGATCAGCAGTAGCGACGTGCTTAATTCTATATTCGGCCGCTTTTGCATCGGTAAATGATTGATAATCAGTATATTATATTTATCACTATATTTAAATTATATCCTTTGACATAATTATGAGAAATCTATTCTTTCTCCTATTTTTAATAACAAGCTCATTTACGTTTGCACAAAATGTTGACTTAAGTTCCGTTGATGAATTTTTCAAAATAACATATAAATTAAAAAATGGAGAAGAAATCAGTGATAATGACTGGAATAATTTTGAAAAATCAAAAGCTTACGCCATATTTACAAATAAATATATTATTGATATTGCAAAGTTATCTATACGAAATGTATTTGGCAGTTGTAACATAAATATTGATAATAGTAATAATTTATTAAAAACATTAGTTTTAGCAAACTATGAAGAAATAAACTATAATTACTCTTCACTAAAGACATTTCGTGATAATTATGATTTTGAATCGCTGATTTATAATGCTAAATCAAGACTACAATCTTTTTTGATGTGCGAATTGGATTCTTCTGTAGAATGGAAACCAGTGTATTTTTTATTCTTAAGCAAAGATGGACAAGATAGAGATTCAGCCATCGTAATTGATTTAAATTTGATTTATAAAATGACTGAAGAGGAAAGAATCAATTTTCTTGCTCATGAGTTCTTCCATGTATACAGGGCACATTTTGAGCATCACGAATTCAATTATGCAAATGACATCAACTTTGTAATTGATATGATAGCGAATGAGGGGATAGCTGACCAAATCGACAAATATATGGGCTATGACCAATATTTTTCGAATTTTGGTAAATCTAAAGAACTTGCCAGCGAATTCAAACAGTTATACAATAACGCTCCAAAAGATATTGAATATTTACAGACAACAATCGCTCAATATGCAGCAAATCAGATAGACAAGGATACATGCATTGACAGACTCATTGGCATTTACAAATACAACGGTCATGCCCTTGGCTTTTATATCTCCAATCAAATCATCAAAGCCGGATTAAGAGATGAAATGATAAAAGAATTTCATAATCCCTATGAATTTTTCAGATTATATAGCTTGACTCTACCTAAGGATGAAAAGTCTTCATTAAACGATGATTTTCTCCTTTTCTTAAAAGCCGAAACAGAGCTATATTATTAAGTGCAAAATTCAACAAGATATGTTCACTAACTTTTGTCAGACATAAAATCGGCTATCTGCCATCGATGATTATTTAAAACACTATTCAATGATATACAATCAATGGCGACCGCTTATTGCGAGTAGTCGCCATTGCTATTGGACTACTATTTCACTTTCGTCTGCTGTTGTTTATCCTTAATAGATTTCGCTTTGCTCTCTTGCTCCTTGGCGGCTTGCTCTTTCAATCGTGCTTGCTCGGCAAGGGCGGCTTGTTTGCGGACAGCCTCTTCGTAGGTTTCCACATCTTCACGCATCTGCTCAATCTTTTGGTTATCACGGTTGAGTTCAAAGATGTCCTCCAATGTGGCTATTTGCTCAGCCGATGCGTCGCCTTTCATTTTGATGTAGCGGTATTTGAGGTCGTTGTCAATGCGATCTTGGTTGGGCTTCTATGATATTATTATCCAAGTAAATAGTCCCCAAAATCAAAGCCGTTTCTATCACAATAGTCCAACAGACAAATGGCGTTTCGAAGCCTATCCTATGATGCTTGAAATTGTGAACACCATCCTCAATGCTTGTTTTGAGTCTTTGAACCAATGTCTTGGTTTCTTCAACTGATTCTTGAAGTTTTCCCGATGGCTGTGAATTACCAATAACTGCTCTTACATCTTTTACTCTGCGATGTATCATTTCTACATCACCGGGTATAAGAGCGACAACCTTTTGTAAGTCGCTTTCTGCCTGTTCTCGATGTTTGTTGCCATTCTCGATTAACTCCTTAATAGGTGTCAAATCTACATTGGCACTTACTGTTTGTTCTGTTCGTTGGCTTTTGCTGATGGTCAGCAACTCTTCCAACATTGCGATGATGATTGAATTATTTTCCTGCATATTATTCTGTTTTAGTGGTTAATGATTATAGTTTGAATCCTCTGGTCTCTTTTTCTTAGGCTTCTGTTGCATCAAACGGCGGAAATCTGCCTCTTCCTGACTATCCACATCAGGCGAAGAAGTGAAGTCCAACAAGCCTAATGAACCATTGATAAGATCCGATTCTTTATTCTCGAAATGGCTTATTTGCATATCGCTCGGCTTATATTGTCGCTGATATTCCGCTTGATTGTAACTATTCAGCGCCTTATCAATCTTTGAATAACTGAAACTGCGGTCTATCTTCGAGCCGTTAAAGTGGTAGCCATTCTTGGTAAAGATGATACCTTGCACCTCATTGCTATTGCCCTTATACTTAAAGCGGACATCTATTCCTTCGGCTTTCAAGCGCTTCAGCAGTGTAGTCCAATCCGAGCATCGTGCAACTTCCCGTTTGAGAACTTGGTATATCTCGTAACGAGTTTTGTCAGGCTCTTTCAGTCGGTGCGTTTTTACTTGTTCCTTGCCATTTGCGAAGTATAGTCCGTATTTGCGTGTCAGCTCCTTGCAGATGCGTTCACTGCGGTAACGGTCATTCCTGTCGCTGATGGTTCTGCCGTTATTATCTACTCGATTAAAGGCAATATGAACGTGTGGATGCTCCTTGTCATAGTGCCGTCCGATGATGTATTGCGTATCACGAATACCCATTTTCTCCATATATTCTCTGCTTATCTGTATCATAAGTTCGTCTGTTAAGCGTGGTAAATCCTGCATTGAGAAGCTTAGTGAGATATGTCCGATGAACTTATCTACTCGTGGGTTAAGCCTCGATTGAGCAATGAAACTTTTGGTTATCGTGCTGTTATCATTGAACAATACACCTTGACAATCTATAAGCGTGGCTTGCTTCTTCTTGTCGAGGATATAATCTACAATTCCTTTGGCTCCAGAGCCTTTCACAATCTTGGCCATCATAGGCTGATATGGTCTATAATGTTTTCCAATGAAAGTAGCAGATGTTGGCATTGCCCATAGTGCAGCCTTACGCCTTCGCGATGAGCCTTGCGTGTAAGCTGATTGAGATTGTTTGCCATACCGCATAGTTTACGGATATAGTCCGCTTGTTCGGTGGTAAGGCGTGCCTTGATATGGCAATCACGGATAGCCATTCTCACAATCTCACTTGCCGAGACTCCGGCGTTCTTGGCTTTGAGTTTCATAGCATAGTACTCTTCGGTTGCCATCTTTACCGTTATGCGGTACTTGCGTTTCTCGGACAACTTCTTCGTGGGTCGTCCTCCCTTGTTGGGTGTCTTGTTATTGATACTTCGTTTCATACGATTACTCTTTTTTGAAATGATACATACATTGTTTACTTGATAGACCAACGGGATGTCTTCTTCTGCGACCTTCGGGAGTGGAAGCAAGTGGTTTTGGTCTGCCCAAAACATAAACTTGCTTCCCTACTAACTGAAGGTCAATCAATTTTGAGTGCCTCAAAATGAAATACCGTTGGAATTGTTCTTAAATAGAATGGATTAAGAGGTTACATTCCTTTCCAATGCTCGAAATCTTCTGAATAGAGTTCGATGTGATGGCTAACGATGTTCTCCAACAATCCCGACATACTCATTCTGTCCTCACCGATTTTACAGGCGAACTTATCAAGCATCTTTCGCAATTTACCGCTGATGAATACCGGCTTGAGGTCTTCAATCTTGTAAGGTCGCATAAAGGTGTTGCGATACTCCTCCAATGAGAGTTTGCGTTGCGTGTTGCTTACTCTGCGTTGGATGGTCGGAGTCGGTGGTTGTTGCTCAACTACATTGGTAGACGGAACTTCATCTGTCACCTCTGCAACGGAAGAGACTGCTTCCGTTTGGGCTTGTTTTGCTACTGACGGTAGAGGCTCTGGCAGAATGTCGTCAATGGATGATCCTACGGATTCCATTGTTTGCAAATTCTCCATATCTGAGCTATTACCCTTATCACTCATGTAAAAAAGACCTTGTAGTCATTTGGTCGATAATTTCTTGACACTGTTCTTGTGTCAACTCAACTTGTTTTTTCTTCATACTTATCACTTTTTGAATGTTCAACAATATGGTCTTTGTGCACAATCTTGACCGATTATCTGCTGCAAAGAAAATGTGCATACAATTCTACCACAACTAATTAGGCCTATGTAGGCAATTATGAATTGCATTGCATTTAGGGGTGATTTATAAGCAGTGCCGACTGCATAATTCTTCCCAAGTTGAACGGATAATTATGAATTAGGGCGAAATGTTTATTTGAAGAAATTAAGGACTTAAATCAGATAGCGGATAGAAGGACTACCGAGACATCGGGAGTTGGTCTATCCGCTATACTGCTATTATTGAATTAGTGACTTTCTGTTTCGGCTGTTCGGGTCACGAGTTTGACAGACGGATAAGAATCGGTCTGACAAACGACAATGAGCGGAAAAGATCCGAGACGGATAATCGCTTGAGGATATTCTTATATAATATTGGTTACAATGTTATGTATGCTTATGAATGTATCATCATATACATCTAAAAATGCCACGAACTGTGCCACATACTGCAACAGGCTCACCGTATGATTGAGGTGTGATAACTTATCTATTACTTCGCACCAACAAAACGAAATTGCTATGAGGAAAGAGCCTATTTCGATGACTGATTATCGTGCCTGTGATGAAACGATATGACAAGGAATGACACCTATTGTTAGTGCCATTGAAGTATAAAAATATCCTCCTTATTTAGCAGTGCGAAACAAGAAAACAAGTGAAATAATATAAAACAAAAGCGTATGGATTTAATCATTTTTGAGAGAAAGGCATTCGAGGAATTTGCCACGAAGATTGAGCAGTTCATTCTGCGAGTATCAAATTCACCCGTTGTCAAGAACGGGAAGAAAAGACAAACAATTGGCTCGACCATCAGGATGTTTGTCAGCGATTGAAGATAAGCAAGCGTACATTGCAGACCTTGCGTGATAATGGTACACTTGCCTATACCAATATCGGCAACCGGACTTACTATCTGCCCGAAGATGTGGATAGCATTATTACGAAGGTAGAGGACAAGCGAAAAGAAGCCAAATGGAAAGGGCGAGAAATCTAATCAATGTATAACAATAAAACCATTTGAACTATGTATCAGGAGATGCGAACTAAAGACGATGCGTGGATGCAGTCCATTCACGAGAGTATCGACCAACTAACGGATATTCTCGATAGTATGCCAAAAGATGGGACAATCTTACAAAACGATGATGAGTATCTATGCGACAAGGAGGTAGCATATATGCTTAAAGTCAGCCGAAGAACATTAAGCGAATACCGAAGCAATGGAACATTGTCTTACTATGTACTTGGTGGTAAAGTTCTGTATAAGCGAAGTGAGATTGAGCAAGCATTGAAACGGGAGTACAACGGCAAGCACCTGATGAATAACAGCGGATAAATCCCTTCTATATTTGAGTCAGGCTCGAATATACTCTGCGCTCGCTTTGAAAAACATTCAAGCAAGCTTGATGTTCCTCGCTCGCTTGTGCTATATTTTTGGAGGGAGCGAAATTTACCGCTTGCCCTATATTCATCTACTGCAAAATAATAGCGCCCCTATGGATAGAAACGAGAACAGCATACAAAAGGGTTATCAATGTAAGAACCCGTTTGCTTTTGCGAAATTGCTACCGCTCAATATAGCCTGCAAGCAACCTCTATGTTCGCTTAACCGCAATTTTGTATGCTGTCTGTTTATCTTCTACATTTTCGTCAGTCGCTTATTTCCGTTGCCGTCTGCATTTCTGAGTACAGACATTGAAAGGGGAAAGGTTTTCGGGGTGAATACTCTCCGTAGGAGGAAGATTCTGCCCGAAATGGCTTGACGCTTGACCTTTCAACTTTCAAGGTCTGATGTACTACCTTCGCAGACAAACAAAAGAAAGGGGCGAATGACGGAATCGGTAAACTTCATATATCGCAGATTGATGATAGACCAAATTCAATTATTACCCTGCAATAATGAAAAATGCACCACCTTTTTGCTCGTTCATAAAAAAGTTGTATCTTTGTGTATCAGGAGTTATCCCAATGGTGCAAAACAATAAAGAACTCTGAAATAGGAACGGTTGCAGTGTGTGTATACTTTGAATGTGTGCTTACCGGTTTACAGATTTTTCCAACCTGCTTATCCTAGATAAGCAAGGGTACTTCGGAATGTAATTTTGAAATATAATAAATCAGAATTCAATAGAAGTAAAACGGGTATTTGTGGATTTATAATTTATAAACTTATGGCTATTACACGTGAACAACGCTTAGAAATATATAAATCAATTAATGCGTTAGGTAGTATCTGGGGACAATCTGGAATGATTAGCAAGGTGCAATTTCTGAATAGAATCTGGGAATTGCGACTAATGTCATCTTCTGATCCTCGATTCAAGACTGCAGCAGAAGATGCAAAAAAACATCTTATAGATAATGATGATTGGGATGACAATTATGTATTTCTTGACCGATTCAAACTACTTGATTGTAGTGAAGAAGAATTTCTCAAATTTATTAATGTTGTCATCAGTCCAGAAGTAAGAGTTGATGAGAATGAAATAGAAAAATACATCTCTGTCATAGAATCTTTATTACCAAAAAAATATGAGATAATTGAAACGAGAGACAAAAATGGGAAATTATCTCATTCCGTCCTAATGACAAAAAAATATAATGGTGAAGAAGAACAATATCCAATCGGAGTGAATCCAAATGATATACAATTTTTTACAAACATAGTACCCACAAAATATCCAGCTTTTCAAATTAGAACTAATAATTGGGATGATTTCGGGTATAAAACAAGTTCAGAATTATATTATTGGTATGAAAACGCCCAATATAAGTTTATTGGTAGACTAAAAATTCTCAATTCAGAAGAAGAGAATACGAGTAAGATACTGCCCCAATCGTTCATGTCATTAGGTGCTACTTTCTGCAGTTTAGGGCAAAGTGAACACTATTACATAAGACTAAAGCAATTATTTCCTAACAGATATCAATCTGTATTGTACGCATTAAAAGATACTGCCTGGTTTTCTGAAATTCAGTATCGTTTTGAAAATCATCAAGGATTTAAGAGATCTCTTTTAAGGGATGGAGCTACAGATGCGCTTTTATCTAGCGCCAGACGCAAAGTTGAGAGAGGAGAAGATGAATCATGGAATTTTATGTTCAAGACTAAAGTCCCATATTCCGAACAACCAATTGAAATTCAATTTGAATTTGGTGATCTTGAAGATGAGGACAATCCCTATCGTATAAAAGCCTTGATTGGCGCCAATGGATCGGGAAAGACTTCTATTATGAAGGCTCTTGTGGAAAGTCTTATTCGCAACGAAGGCAGTTTTACCCCATCTCATCCTGTTTTTTCAAAAGTAATAGCTATCTCATTTAGCATTTTTGATACTTTTATATCCCTTAGAGGAAAGTCTGTTCTTACTTATACGTACTGCGGACTTCATGATAAAGAAAATACAGTTATGTCTGTAGAGGATCGTGAAGCTCGTTTAAGAGAGTCATTGATTTGGATTAATGGCGGTGATGAAGGAAAAGTATTCGGCAAAACACAACTAATCAAACGATTTTGCAATGGTCTTGAAGTTGTCTTTCCCAAGGATTGGGTTGATTCTGTCTGGACAGATGACGGTTTAGCTATAAGTGCAATCTTAGAGAAGTCTCGGACTATGAGTACTGGAGAAGCAATGATTCTTAATCTTATTGCTTCTTTGTACGCAAATATACGACAGAACTCTCTTATTGTATTTGATGAAATGGAAGTACATCTTCATCCAAAAGCAATTCGTCAAATGATGTCACTTCTATTCAAAATTACAAAGGAGTTCAATTCTGCTTGCATATTAGCAACTCATTCTTCTATTGTAGTCCAAGAGTTATTAGCCGACAATGTCATAATTATTGATAAACTTCAGGATGGAATCCCTGAACTACGTATTCTTAATCATGAATCGTTAGCTGAAAACCTTTCTGTGATAAGTGATGAAATCTTTGGAGAGGCATCTATTTCTCCACATTATAAGACTTTTATCCGAACAAAGGCTCAGGAGTCAGATACTTTAGAGGCGTTACTTCAACAACTCTCTTCACGAAATCTACCGCCAAGTTTAGCTCTCTATATGCAGGCTCGTTACGAATTTGAAAATAAAAGAAACAATGATTAAGTATCCCTTATATCAATTCTCCATTAATGGTGAGACTCCATTTGATGTGTATAAAACTGCGGCACATGGAGATGCTATTCTTGATGCTATTGAAATACAGATGGAGAATTGTTATAATGATTATGAAAATGCGGTCAATAGTGCTTCTGTTCACAATCTGAGCTCTCATGGTTTTGTCGACCCAGAAAAGGAACATTTAAAAAAACTATATAAAAGCGATTGTGATATAGCAAAAAAAATACGACTGCATCATAGCACATTTACAAGTACTACAAAAAGAGTTTATAACAACAAATGTCCTTATTGTACATTGTCTGAGCCTAATACAATAGAACATATTCTTCCAAAAGAAAAATATCCGGAATTTGCAGTTCATTTATATAATCTAATTCCATGTTGCTCTAAATGTAATAGACATAAGAGTGAAGCTGTCAGTGATCAATATGGGTTACCCTATACCATAAACTTTTACTATCATGACCCGGAATATTGTCAATTTTTGGAGGTCGATTGTATTATTGACTATAAAGGATTCCCATCATTCAAATATAAACTTACTTTTCCTCAAGGTGTAGATCCAACATTGACAGCTATAATAACCAATCATTTTAACAGACTTCATCTGATTGAACGATATAATGAGGAAGTTTTAATGAGTTATACAGTAACTGAATCAACGATAAAATCTGCATGTGGAGGGAAAACTTTAAATGATGCATTACAATACCTCAAAAACTATCTATCCATTATAAAAAACGATTATGGATTGAACCACCATTATGTTGCTATGATAAGATGTATGATCGATTCGCCAATATATCATGCCTATTTGCAATCAATATTGTAAATACGTTAATGCTCTCCTCTTAAGAAAATTATTAGAGGCTTATTGTTTTAAAAAGAAGATTTTACCCGATATAGTTTGCTACCTAATCATAAACTTTCACCCAAGTCTGTACTACCTTCGCAGACGAGCAAAAGAAAGGGGCGAATGACGGAATCGGTAAACTTCATATATCGCAGATTGATGATAGACCAAATTCAAATATTACCCCGTAATAATGAAAAATGCACCGTCTTTTTACTCGTTCATAAAAAAGTTGTGTCTTTGTGCATCAAGAGTTATCACATTGGTGCAAAACAATAAAGGACCCTGAAATAGGAACGGTTGCCATCTCGTTACCCAATTTCAATGCAACCCGAATAACCGTTTAATTCTAAGATAATTGCAGATTCTTAATTTTTTATAAAAAAAGTTGCTGTAGGAGATATTTACTGCATTTATGAATTGAATGTAAGAATATATAGATTATCTTCGCAGTCGGGACGAAAAACAGAGAAATATGGAGAACTACGGCATAACACTAAGCTCACAGGAACGCGATGAGATACTGCTTCTCAACCGCAAACTAAGGACAAACATCGAAGGACGACTACCCTCTAAGGACTACCATTTTGTAAAGGAGAGTATAACAAGAACCATCAATGATGGAGGAATAAGACGCGATGGTTTCGGCTTCTTCCCCGTCATATTGGATATGCAGACTGCATATATCGTCGGGCAGGAGATTGGACTGCACCGCGACATAATACAGAGCATAATGCTCAACCGCAGCCTACAGCACGGCACAATAACCCTCGACGAAGTAAAAGAGAAACTGGGAGAGAGCGTTGCAAATATGCTCAACAACCTCTACCAGATACACTCGCTGTATGCAAAGAACTCCACCATAGAGAGCGAGAATTTCCGCAACCTACTGCTCTCTTTTGCCAACGATATGCGCATAATACTCATAATGATTGCAAGCCGTCTGGTACTTATGCGCCGTCTGTTCGACTCCGAAGACATCGAAGGACGCAAGCGCGTATCGGCAGAAGTATCCAAGCTCTATATTCCGTTGGCACACAAACTGGGATTCTACAAGCTGAAATCGGAGATGGAAGACCTTGCCCTGCGGTACACCGAGAGCGACGTTTATGCCACACTGAGCCGCAAGCTCGAGGAGACTGCCGCTTCGCGCGAGGATTATATGAAATCCTTCATACACCCCATTGAGACAGCACTGCGCAAGAATCCACATATAAAATACCACATCAAGGGACGCACAAAATCCATAAACTCAATATGGCAGAAGATGAAAAAGCAACGACTGCCCTTTGAGAATATATACGACCTTTTTGCCATACGAATAATAATAGACTGCCCACCGCACGAGGAGAAGAGCCTCTGCTGGCAAGTATACTCAATAGTGACAGATATGTACACGCCCAACCCCAACCGTCTGCGCGACTGGCTCTCTGTTCCCAAGAGCAACGGATACGAGTCTTTGCACACAACAGTCATCGGCCCCGAGGGACGATGGGTGGAAGTGCAGATACGTACCGAGAGAATGGACGCAATAGCCGAGCACGGTCTTGCAGCCCACTGGCGTTACAAAGGAATAAAAAGCGAGAAAGGACTCGACAACCTGCTGGCATCTATCCGTGACACGATAGAGAACCTGAGCGAAGAGGAGGTAAACGAAAACAAATTCAAGATGGAGCTCTACAAAGACGAGATTTTTGTCTTTACACCCAAAGGCGACCTCTACCGCCTTGCCAAAGGAGCAACCATACTCGACTTTGCCTTCAGCATACACACAGGCCTCGGCTGCAAGTGCACCGGCGCCCTCGTCAACGGACGCAACGTGCCGATACGCCACACACTCAACAACGGCGACCAGGTGGAGATTATCACCTCGAACAGCCAGACACCCAAACAGGCGTGGCTCAACATTGCACAAACCGGACGCGCACGCACCAAGATACGCCAGGCACTGAAAGACCTCACAGCCCGCCAGGCCGATATTGCCCGCGAGATGCTCATACGCAAGTTCAAGAACCACAAGATCGAGTATGACGAGGCAATTATGGACCAGCTCATACGCAAGATGGGCTACAAGCGGCTGAGCGACTTTTACCAGCGCGTAGCCGAGGGAGGCATAGACGTTGCCGAGATATACAAGCGCTACAACAGCATAATAAACCCCGAGAGCAGCGAGAGCACGCACAGTGCCCAAGACTTTACCCTTGTGCCCGACAAAGAGCGATTCGGTGGCAACGACGTACTTGTGATTGAGCGTAACCTAAAAGGCGTAGACTACAAGCTCTCAAAATGCTGCGCCCCCATCTTCGGCGACGAGATATTCGGCTTTGTAACCATAAACGGCGGAATATCTATTCACCGCAAGGATTGCTGCAACGCACGACAACTGCGCGAACGCTACCCCTACCGTGTGATAGACGCACGCTGGAGCGACACCGTCACAGCCAAAGGAATGTACGAGGTTACACTGCGCATAGTGGGACACGACGACATTGGCATCGTAAACAACATCACATCGCTCATAACACAAGAGAAAGACGTCACAATGCGCGGAATAAACATCGAGTCGCACGACACGCTATTCTCGGGCACACTCACACTGATGGTGAGCGAAAACTCCAAGCTCAAGAAGCTGATGACAAAAATAGAAGCGATAAAAGGAGTGAAACAGGTGACACGCATATAAGAACCGGGAAAAGGCCAACCACATACAATGAAGATATTGAAGTATTATGAAGAATAGGCGGCCCGACATAAAAAAAAAACAAACGGGACTTTTTTACAGCGCCAACCCTTTCACCATATTCAATAAAATCAAAGATATTCTGCACTCGCGGTGAAAAATATTCAAGCAAGTTTGATATTTCTCGCTCGTTTGCTACTATCTTTGCAAAATGAAACGGCATATAAAAAATAACGACAAATGAAAGTGACAAAATACCTTCTCGCACTAATGGCAGCGATAGCGATGCTGCCCGCATCGGCACAAAAGGCACAGCCCGAGATAACATTCGAGCGCACTACCATAAACCTTGGCACATTCCCCGCCGAAGAGGCAATAAAGATTTGCCATTTCGTGTTCACGAACACCGGCAACGCCGACCTCTACATACACCAGGCATTCGCATCGTGCGGCTGCACCGCAGTACAGACGCCCGAGGGAGCAATCAAGCCCGGAGCAAGCGACACGATAACAATAAGATACGACGGACGCAGAAAGGCTCCCGGAAAGATGCGCAAAAGCGTCACGATACACAACAACTCGCAGAACGAAATGATAAAACTGTATATCACCGGAAAAATGCTCCCCATAAAAGAACAACAGGTAGAAGAAATTGTTGTAGAGGAATAAGACATTTCCAGTTTCAGAAGAAAGAGTTTCTGAAACAAATTATAAAACAACAGACATTGGTGCAAATATTTTTCAATTTGTCAACACAGATGGAAAAATAATGTATTATCTTTGCACCATAATTGCGGTAGTAGCTCAGTTGGTAGAGCATTGGCTTCCCAAGCCAAGGGTCGCGGGTTCGAGCCCCGTTTACCGCTCAATTGCGTGCGAGAACCTGCGACCCATCAATAAGGAAAGGCGATGTGAAGCAGCGCGGGTTCGAGCCCCGTTTACCGCTCAAAAATGCAACCGCATCAATATCTTTGCAAAAGTATACTGAGGCTGTCAAGGCTAAGCAGGAGAAGGTTGACCCCATCGAGGCGCTGGAGCTTAACGATGAGATTGCTTTATGGGAGGGTGTGAAAGGTATCCTCGCGGAGCGTAACGGTGCTGCTGCTCCTGTGACTGCGGCTGCTGCTCCTGTTGCTGAGAATGAGATGCAGCCCGTGGAGGGTGTTGCGCAACCTGTTGAGGGCGCACAGCCGACAAGCGCAGGAAGCATTGAAAGCAGTAGCAGACAGAGCGAAATAGGCGGAACTCCGTCATTACTCGATGTAGTTAGAACCCTATATTCAAAGGGTAAGGAGGTTGCATCAAAACTATTTCAGCGTTCTTTCTTTGATGTCGCACAGACACCGAAGTTTATGCAGGAACTCGGTTCGCGTGGCGATAAGTTTAGCATCAAGTATGGAGTTATAGCCCGTCATCTTGGTAAAGATAGTTCACACACACTCACAGAAAGAGATTGGGAACAACTGCCGCAGGCATTACAAAATCCATTTGCAATATCCAAACTGACCGATAAGGAAGACTCTTATCGCATTTACACTACTCTCCAAACAGAGAGCGGTGAATTTGTTGTTGTCGGAGCTGATGTAAAGAATGCAGGTCGCGAGATTGAAGTAAACGCTATTTCTACTGTGTTTGGGCGTAGAAACAATGCTAATCTACCCAAAAACGGGTTCAGTAGAAATTTACTGTGGATAACAATTCTTTCAACCACCTTCCCGGTGTTATTTTACGGCTATTCTCTCGTTGTAGTATTTTCTTCTGCTTTCTTTTTTTGCGAAAAAAAGAAACAAAAAACCTTGCACAAAAGAA
>JAFZDU010000002.1 GCA_017561025.1 Bacteroidales bacterium
CACAAGTTTTTGCCCGCTTTCAACCCGATAGTAAGGTGGAAACTTATTTTATTATCTGACAATGAATTGCGTTATATTATATATTTAATGATTTTTATCCCCTCAGTTAAACTGTATTAGAGAAAAAAGCATTATCTTTGCATGTTAAACAAGAAATTGTAATGTTATGAAACGTCTGCTCATAAAGAATTTCGGTCCTATAAAAGAGGCAAATCTCACATTAGGGCAAGTCAATATAATCACAGGTATGCAGAGCTCTGGAAAGAGTTGTGTACTTAAGACTGCGTGCTATTGTTCTTGGGTAGAGAAACGATTAGAACTCACCCAGAAAGTCAATGGCTTTGGCAAGGATAGTGCATTTATTGATATTATGGCAGACTACTATAAGATGGCTGGCTATATTCAAGACAATACATACATTGAATATGAAACCCGCCATTTGAAATTCAGTTATGACCATTCATCTAAAAAATTCAAGAATACGTGGAAATCCAAGAGGTGGGAATATAAACGCCCTAAAGTAAGTTATATCCCTGCTGACAGAAATTTGGTGGCCGCAATTCCAGGCTGGAGTTCATTATCAATGGATGGGAATATGATTGAGTTTATGTCGGATTGGGACAAGGCTCGCAGATTTGTCAAGAAAGAAGAAAACTTCCTTGACTTGGGTATGTCATATTCATACGATAGTCAATCTAATTCTGACAGAATTCAATTAGAAAACGGAAAGCCATTGATGCTTAGGGAGAGTTCAAGCGGTGTTCAATCTCTCCTTCCAATGTATGTTCATTTGGATTATCTTGTAAATGGTCAATACAAAGATCGTAATGGCAAGATATCATACGACCAAAAAGAAGAGCGCAGAAACTTACTATCTACAATATACAACAGATTTAAGAGTAAGGAGGAAACAGCTCACTCCGAAACTGTCACAATAGAAGGATATGATTATAATTTTGTGAACAAGGAAGAAGCTGAGCGTTTCAAGTATATGTATCACAAATATATCAATGTGGATCATAGCGAAATATTCCTTGAAGAACCAGAAGATAATCTATTCCCTCCAACGCAATGTAAGTTTGTAAATTGGCTGTTAGATGCTATTGAGCAGCATAATGATATGTTGTTTATTGCAACTCATAGCCCATATGTTCTTAACCAACTTATAAAGATCTCTCCAGAAGGAATGAATGTTCTGTTTACATATCCTTCTAATGATGCAGAAAGGTCATATTGTGTAAGACAACTAAGCGAAGAGGAAGTTCATGAGATATATGATAATGGAGTAGATATGTTCTTTAATTTCGAGTTGTACGTATGAAGCAGAACAAACTACTACATGTAATGCCCGAATGCTTCGTTGATACCAACCTTATAGAATATCTGTTGAACGCTGGAGTCAATCACCAGCATTGTTGTTCTAAGGTTGTAGGTCAATTGAAGTCGACTTTTGCAGATAAGTTTGCTATCGGGATTATTGACAAGGATAAAGTTCAACTTGGTTATATCCAAGAATGTGATGTCATAGCTCAAACTGAACACTTGACATTGATGAAACATCGTGAACGCCATCAATATCTTATTACAATAGCACCTGCCGTAGATCGGTTTGTGTTAGATTGTGCCCAAGAGCAGATGGTTGATGTCGAGTCTTTTGACCTACCAAGTGAATTAAAGAGATTTACCGATGAAACTAAAAGAGTGTCTTCTAACTCTGACCCTCGCTTTAAGTCTCTGTTTGCTGCGATAAAAAATAACAGGGAGATTCATTCTCTTAAAATGGCATTAAAATATTTATGCGAGAATCAATACTCTTCTGATAGTGCATATTTAAGAGAGTTATTTGTCGCTCATTAAAAGAGAACTTATAGTATTAAAATTTAGCAAGGCAAGAATCATAATGCATGAGGCATTACGATACTTGCCTTACTTGTTAATTGGAATAGCCGACATACCCATATAATCACTGGCACCACGATTCACATCGGAGTGCCAGCCAACATTGTTTAACTAATAAAAACTTTAACTATGTACCAGTACTAAGCATACTTATTTATATCAAACGACTTGACTTTACTTGTTTTCCTGCGTTTGGGAAGGGGATTCCCATTAGTATCCAAACACTCTTGGAGCAACAGATTTATCTTATCCTCATTGCTGACCTTATTGACAAGGAAATCCAATATCACCGTGTTAGCCAACTTATGATGGATGGTTGTTGCTGCACGAATTGACTTCTTCTCGTCAGGAGCATCAGAATTTAGCACATCCACGAGGTTGTTCATATCCTCATAAGTCAAGGACTTGTCAAAGTCCGGATCGGGTATCACTCCTTCTGGCTCCATCAACTCTCGCTTTTCTTCTTCGGTCAAACCCTTCTGAGGCTCAAAGTTATCCTCCACATCATCGGGATTGATATCCTTATCCATAGGAAGCTCTACTTGTTTCAATTCCAACGAATGTGTAGGTATTGTGCGGGCAGCATTAATATCCTCATAGTAGATAATGTTGGATTTACCCATTACCTCATTCGGATCATCATCAACGGGCGGGCTCTCGTCTACCTTTTGAAGTACCTCTGCTTGGATTGGCTTTGGCTTATCTGTTGGCAAATCTTTACCATAGATTTTCTTACGCCTTTCACGCTTGGCTTTTTCTGCCATTCGTGTCTTTCGGTATTTCCATAATCTAACACGAGCTATGCGTGCCCAGTTATGCAGTTTGTCCCACAAAC
>JAFZDU010000016.1 GCA_017561025.1 Bacteroidales bacterium
GACATGGCACAATATGAAGCAGGTGTTTACATGGTACGCATCACAACAGAAGCAGGCGTTGCAGTAGAACGCATCACTGTTGTAAAATAATAGAACTCTAAGTTCAAGAGAAAAAAGGCTGCCTTCGGGCGGCCTTTTTTTTTATGGCTAATAAAGTCTGTCGTTCCTTCGGAACTATTCAAATTGAAAGTTTCTCGCAAAGGCGCGAAGTGTCGCAAAGTAGTTCTCTGCGTTGCTCTGCGTCTTGGCGAGAATGAAAAGCACTTCGACAGGCTCAGTGACCTGGTTCAAAGCTCGCGGCTCAGAGCTAGCAGCCCATTTGCGTTAGGGATTGGAGCGGCATCCTTTTGAAGCGCAGCGGAAAAAGATATAGCGGAAAGCCCGACGGCGGAGCTGTAAGCGGAGACGGAACGCCCTGATAAAGACAACAGACAACGGACAGCAGACAACGGACTTTGAGTCTATAAAATAACTCTTCATACCTCATTCCTAATTGAAAAAAACTGTGGTTTTTTAGAATTTTTTTTTTGAGTTTGCTTTTTCCTTTTTCAAATGAAATAATACTGTATATTTGCAAACTCCTAATGTTTATTAGGATTTTGAAAAAAATATTAACAAACTAAATTATTAACAAATCGTTTTTTTATGAAAAGAGTTTTTCTTTTTACGATGATGTGCTTGTTCGGATTTCTAGGTTCGATCTATGCACAGTCAAATGTTGATCTTAATGTTGGTGATAGCCAATATATCACCGGCAGTTTACCTAATTATGAGTATTACAATTATTCTATTTCTCAGCAGATTTACACCGCTGAAGAAATGCAGGGCTTAAGTGGTAGCATTACTTCTATTGCTTTCAAGCAAGCAAGTTCGAGTCAGTACACACGTAATTTTGCGATCTACATGTTAAACACAGATGTAGAAAAATTTGAAGGCTATAGTCCTTGGTTAACCTGCACTGCAGAGAATCTTGTATTCGAAGGTGACGTCAATTACCCAGGAGCAACAGGCGAGTGGATGGAGATCCAATTCCAAAATGCTTTCGAATACACAGGCGGTAATGTTTTGTTATGTGTATGCGACAACACTGGCAATTGGATGTACGATGCTGGCTTCTATGCTTACAGTACAGGTTCAGTGAAAAGAGCTATTTACACATATAGAGATGACTATGGCGCATACAACCCAGACGGATTATATGCAGGAACTTATTCAGTTCAGGACTGGTATGTCGACTCTTATGCATATTTCAACAACCAAGTTAAATTCGGTTTGCAGTTTGAAGGAGAATTAGCATCAATTAAAATAGAGCCTAAGACTATTGATCTCGGCGACCGTCCTAACGGCGCATGGATGCGTCCTTTTGAAGTAGTTGTTTCAACAAGAAACGAAGACTTGAACATTATAGCTATCGAATCATCAAGCACTTATTTCCAATTGTCAGAAATGGAAATGCCAACAACAATAACTAAATCTAATCCATTGACTTTAGAAATTACCCATAAGCAAGCAGAAGGTAATGTTGAAGGCGCATTTGTTGTTGCATATAATGACTCAAGAAGTGTAGAGATGTTAGAGATGACAGCTTTTGCTTATACTCCAGTGGCATCAGATGTATGGGAAACAGCAGAAGTTATCGCTTCATATCCTTTCAGTGTGACACCTGATTTGGCAACAACATACGACAACTATTTATTGCCAGGCGATGCTGAAGACGGAAGAGATGTCGTTTACGTGATGAATATAGAAAAAGACGTTCTCTTGACAGCTAACGTAGAAGGTGAAAACGGTAAAGTGGCTGTCTACACAGAAGACTTCGGCGGTAAAGAAGGTCCTATGGCAGACAACAACTACAACGGTCCACAAGTGACAAGTGCATATAATAGAGGTTCACAAATTGAATCAATGATTTTGCCAGCAGGTAAATATTATATCGCTGCTTCTTCAACATCAGACTTTACAGTCAATATCAATACAGAAGTTATCCCTGTTCCTGAGCAAGCAGCTTATCCTGTTCCTGCAAATCAGGCACAAAACATCAGCAATCCTATTTTGTCATGGAGCTTCGGCGACTATACAGTAGAATATCAAGTTTTGTTCGGCACAGCTTATCCTCCAGTTGATGTCGTTATTGACTGGACAAACGATTTGCAAGTTGAGCATGTTTTTGATGTAAATAATAACTTGAATTATTTCTGGCAAGTTAATGTCCGTAACACAAGCGGTGTAACATACGGTGATATATGGGCATTTACAACATCATTCAACACTCCTAAGAATTTGACTGCTTCTAACAGCCAGCTCTACGAAGGCGAATCAACAACAATCTATTGGGATGCTGTTAGTGAACGTACATATCGCGGATATAACGTTTATGTTGACAATCAAAAAGTAAACAAATCTCTCCTCCATGATTTGACATTCACATTAGATAATCTTGCTTACAACATGAATGGATACAATGTTGGCGTGACAGCAGTTTATGATGAAGGCGAATCATATCAATCAAATAAAGTCAAGGTTTATGTTACTGGTGAGACAAGCGTTGCTGGTAATTTGTATGAATTAGATGGAACAACACCAGTTCAATATGGCGTTGTAACAATGAACGGAGTTGATGAATTCGGCAATATGGTTTCATACAACTTCCCTGTTGATGCAAACGGTTCATATAGTGGCACAGTTAAAGTTGGTGCTTATGATATTATAGTAACAGCAGATGGCTACCAAGACAAAAAAGCTGCCAAGACTATTGCTTACGGTGAGGCATTCGTTCTCGATTTCATCATGACAGAAGTATATAACCCTGTCAAGTACGTGACAGCAACAGAGATGAGCGATTCATTAGTTCAAGTCGTATGGGGAATGAAGAAATATTCAAGCGGCAAGGAAGATTTCGAAACAGGTGACTTCAGCGCTTATGAATGGAATAACACAGTAAGTGAATATCCATGGGAAATAACTACAGAAGCATACGAAGGACAATATGCAATGAAATCAACCAACGAAGGTCTTAATGAAACAGTATCTGCTATTGAAATAGTTTGTGATGCTCCAGAAGACGGATTCGTCGGCTTTTATTATAAGATTTCAAGTGAACAATATTATGACTACGGATATTTCTATGTTGACGGTGCTCTTGCTGCAACAATGTCAGGTGAAGCTGAATGGATCTACAAACAATTGGCAGTCACAGCTGGTACACACACATATAGATGGGAATATGTAAAAGACGAATTATGGGAAGTCGGCAATGACGCTTTCTACATCGACAATATAGAATTCTTCAAGAAAAATTCATTTGAAGGCGGCTGGTTGCATTATGACGACGGCGTTCTTACAAATGCAATCGGTATGGGTACAGCATCTCCTGTTTACTGGGGCGTTTCTTTCCCAGCATCAGAAAATATTGCAGGTTACACATTGACAAAAATCGCTCTCTATGACTTCGATCAAAATGTTGGTAATTTTACTGCTAACATCTATCTCGGAGGTGAGACAGCTCCTGGAACATTGGTTTCAACACAGGATTTTGCAATGTCAGGTACTAACACAATCGTGGAAGTTGAACTTGATACACATGTCGTAATCGACGGAACACAAACATTATGGATCACTTTATACTGCGATGAGTTGCCTTATCCTTGTACAGGCAGTTCTTACAGCAACAATCCTAACAGCGACTGGTATTCATTCGATGGCGTTGAATGGAAACATGCATTGGATGCAAACGCAATGATATCATGGATACTCAGAGGTTATCTCGAAAAGACAGGCGCAGAGAAAGCTATCTTGGCAAGAGAAACTGTTGTTAAAGAATTCACAGGCGGCGTTTCAACAGGCGAATTAGTAGCAAAAGAAAATGTTGCATCAGTCAACTTCGGCGTCCCTTCAGAACGTATAATGTCAGACAACAACAGCACTCGTGCTTTCGACAGCTACAACTTATACATGACAAACGTTTTCACAGGCGCTGTTGAACTCGTAGCAGAAAAAACAGTTGATACAGCATACAACGATTACTCATGGCTTACACAAGAAGCTGGCGTATATCAATGGGGCGTTTCTGTATCATACGAAGGCAACCGTCAGATGAAGGTCTTGTATCAAGAAGACTTCGAATCAGGCGTTATGCCAACAGGATGGACAACAATCAACAAGGCTCCATCATGGTATGAAGAATATAATGGCGGTGCTGCCACAACAGGACAATGGTATGTAGGCGACCACATCACAGCTGCTCAATATTACAGCCAAAGCTATGCTCCTGCTTACGGAAGCTATGCTGCTTACAGTAGCGGTTACTATCCTTACGGTGAAGGTTACGAATATTATCTTGTAACACCTGCCTTGAATATTAAACCTGCTTCAACATTGTCATTCCAATATACAAATCCTATTTGGGACGGCGATATCCAAACATTGAATGTATGTGTTTCTTCAAGCCCAACAGGTCCATGGACGGAATTGTGGTCAACAGGCGATACATATACATCACAGGCTGAAAGCGAATGGAAAGAAGTGGCTTTGAATATGGACGCATACGCAGGCGAAACGGTATACTTCGCTTTCGTTAACTTAAGCTTGGATCAAGGATTCGGCGTTGCTGTTGATAATGTAACACTTTCTATAGCATCAACAGAGTCTCCAATAGTATGGTCAAAACCTGTCGATAAAGATATGATGACAGAAGTAGTCGTATCAGCTGAAACAAACAATGGCGATCTTGCTAGAGGTGCTGTCGTTACATTCACAAATGTTGCTGAAGAAGGCGTAGAGTATACTGCTGTTATCGACCATACTGGAGTTGTAACATTCGATTCTTTCCGTAAAGGCGTTTATGAATTTAATGTAAGCAAAAAAGGATACTCATCAAGTGTATCTAATGAAGTCGTTGAAATATGGAGCGCTTCTGAATTCAATGTATTGTTGACAGAAAAACTCGAAGCTGTTGAAGGTCTCTATGTATCACCAACAGGTTGGGCAATGTGGGATAACAAAGTTATTGGCGCAGGCGATGAGTTTGAGTTCAGCTTTGAAGATGGTATGGAAGGATGGACAACAATAGATGCTAATGGTGATGGCCATATCTGGTATCACAGCACTGAAAGCGGTAACCACAGCACTGGCTCTGGTACTTCACATTCAGGCGAAGGTCATATCTTGTCAGAATCATTCTGCCTCAACGATAACACACCAATCGCACCAGATGATTATGTCGTAGTTCCTTTCACAGTTGAAATAGGTGAGACATCAGTATTCTCATTCTGGGCTTCAGCATTGGATAACGCATGGTCATCAGAACATTTCGGCGTAGCTGTTTCAACAACAGGCAATACATCAGCAGATGACTTTAAAACAATAGCAGAATGGACAATAGGTCGTCAGACAGAATGGACTAAGTATGAAGTTGACATGAGTGATTATGCTGGCGTTGAGGTATGGATCGCTATCCGTCACTTCGCAGTATACGACAACTTTATCTTGGCAATTGATGACGTAGCTTTGACAAATGTAAATAGCAGCAAGGCTTTGGTAAAATATCAAATCATGTTAGATGGCGTTGTTGAAGCTGACTCATTGTTGGTTCCTTATTATCAACATGAAAATCTTGTCGATGGCACACAATACACAACATCTGTTGTAGCAACTTATACAATGGGTGAAAGCGTTGCGATGGAATATACATGGACAAAGGCAGCAGAAGAAATGTTTGCTGGCGTAAGCGATTTGTCAGCTAATATCATTGACGACAAAGCAGTTCTTTCATGGACATTGCCAGAAGTTGAAGAAGGCCCAACACCAACAGCTTATTCATACGGATTTGAAGGCGGAATGGAAGGCTGGACATTTATCGATGCTGACGGCGACGGCTATAACTGGACATATAACAACGACACTATCGATATGCCAGCTCATACTGGTAACTCATGTGTGTTCTCAGAATCATTCCACTATGGCTTCCAAATTCCATTGTATCCAGACAACTACATGGTATCTCCAATCAAGATTGAGGCAACTAAAGATACTAAAGTGTCATTATGGGCTTGTGCTCAACACTATGCTTATCCAAGCGAACACTTTGGTGTTGCAGTATCAACAGAAAGAAATAATGTAGCAGCAGACTTTACAACAGTTGCTGAATGGACAATAGCTGGCAAGAAACGTCAGACTGAATGGATCAAATATGAAGCTGACTTGAGCGAATATGCAGGACAGGAAATCTGGGTCGCAATACGTCACTTCAACGTATCTGACATGTATATCATTGTAATCGACGATGTTGAAATTTATGTAGGTGAAGGTGGCAATGGCGGCGGCAACGATGACGATGACGACGACGACAATGATGACAGCAATGCTGTAACAACATTCATCTGTGACTTCGAAAATGGAATGGAAGACTGGTCAACATTAGACGCTGACAATGACGGTCACAGCTGGGAATATTCAACAGGTAATGATGATGCTTATAGCGGCTCTGCTTATGTATATTCAGAATCACAAAATAGAATTCCTGACAACTATTTGGTAATGCCAGAAAAGATCAAGGTTAAAGGCGGTACTAAAGTCAACTTCTGGGCACGTGCTCAAGATTCAGGCTCTCCAGATGAATTCTTCTCTGTATGTGTCTCAACAAACGACAATCCTACTTCACCATCAGACTTCGTTACTGTAGCTGTTTGGTTGGCTCGCGAAACAAAATCAGGATGGAACCAATATGGCGCTTACTTGGCAGAATATGCAGGTCAAGAAGTATGGATCGCATTCCGTCACTACAACTGCTATGATGAGTATAGATTGAATATCGATGATGTTGAAGTGTTTATTGAAGAGGAAGAAGAGGACGAAAATAGAGGCGATGACGCAACAGCTATCGCTGAAGTTCTCGGTGTTATGATCTATCGTAACGGCGACCTCATCACCAATAAACCTGTACAAGGAGAAATGTTTACAGACAACAACGGTGTTGAAGGTGACGAATATTGTGTAAAGGTTGTTTATGGCGGTGAAAAAGACGTTACATATTATGCAATGTCAGATGCATCATGTGCAGAAACAGTTTATGAAATGCCATGCGTAGCGCCTAAGTCATTATATGGTGAAATGTGCGCTCAAGGTGACCAATTCGGTGCTCTCTTGACATGGCCATACGAAGACGAAGAAGCATGGATGTACTATGACAATGGAACTTATGTCAGCGCATTGGGTACAGGCGAATACGGCAACCCATTCTATTGGGGTGTTATGTATCCAACAGCAACAGTTTCTGAATTCGCAGGAAGAAGCATTACAATGGTTTCTATGTTCGACTGCTTAAGCCATAGCGGTACATTCTTCATCTTCAAGGGTGGAAACAACTCTCCTGGTACTTTGGTATATTCACAAGCATACTCAACACCAGGTTGCACCGACTTCGTAAGATTCGAATTGGACAGCCCTGTCTCTATCGAAGGAACAGAAAATATCTGGGTTGTATTCCGTTGCAACCAAGGTGCATCATTCCCAGCAGCACACTGCGATTATACAGGCGATCCTAACGGAAGCTGGATCTCATTAGACGGCAGCTCATGGAGCGACGTTTCAAATCCAGATGTCTATGGCGATCACTTGACATGGATGATCAGAACTTATGCTGGTTTTGCTAAGGGAGAATCTGCAGCAGTTGAATCAATCGAATTGGATAACATTGAAACAAGCGGAAAATTGATGTCAGCAGGTGAAAGAGGTGCTAAGGCTCCAACTTTGGATCACTACAACATCTACCGCGGTACAAATGCAAACAACTTCCAATTGATTGGCGAAAGTGAAGAAGGTTCATATTTTGATGCAGTAAACGAAGAAGGCACATACTACTACCAAGTTACAGCATTATATGTTGAAAACGGCGAAGAATGCGAATCAGATCCAGCAACAGCATATGGCAATGCAGAACAAAACTATGTAGTTATTGACGTTGTGTCAATCGACGAAAACGGTGTCAACGGCATGATGATCTATCCTAACCCAACCAAGGGCGCATTGAACATCAATGTTGAAGGCATGACAAACATCACTATCACAAATGCTTTAGGCCAAGTCATGTACGACAGCTCAGTTGCAACAGACAACGTAGTTGTAGACATGGCACAATATGAAGCAGGTGTTTACATGGTACGCATCACAACAGAAGCAGGCGTTGCAGTAGAACGCATCACTGTTGTAAAATAATAGAAC
>JAFZDU010000094.1 GCA_017561025.1 Bacteroidales bacterium
AACGTAGTTGTAGACATGGCACAATATGAAGCAGGTGTTTACATGGTACGCATCACAACAGAAGCAGGCGTTGCAGTAGAACGCATCACTGTTGTAAAATAATAGAACTCTAAGTTCAAGAGAAAAAAGGCTGCCTTCGGGTGGCCTTTTTTTATGGCTAATAAAGTCTGTCGTTTCTTCGGAACTATTCAAATTGAAAGTTTCTCGCAAAGTCGCGAAGTATCGCAAAGTATCTATCGGCGTCTTTGCGAGAAAGGAAAACACTTCGACAGGCTCAGTGACCTGGTTCAAAGCTCGCGGCTCAGAGTTAGCAGCTCCTTTGCGTTAGGGATTGGAGCGGCATCCTTTTGAAGCGCAGCGGAAAAAGATAGAGCGGAAAGCCCGACGGCGGAGCCGGAACGCCCAGAAAAAGTTTGAAAAATCTTAATTTCTAAAAAATCGGTCTCGAACCGACTTTTTTATTATCTTCGCCGCTTTATATTTTTTGTGAGTGGAAAAATTTAACAATTATTTTATAATTTTTTAAATCATTAACAATCAAAACATTATTAACAAATCATTTTAGTCATGAAAAGATTTTTTCTTTTTGCAATGATGTGCTTATTCGGCTTTTTAGGTTCGATTAATGCGCAAACAACAGTTGATTTGGTGATTGGTGAAGATGGTATTTACAGTAATAACAATCTCCCAACCCAAGTTTATTACAACTATTCTTTTACACAGCAGATCTACACTGCTGAAGAATTGAATGAGTTGGCAGGTACAATCAATTCTATCGCTTTCAAACAATATGATTCAGCAGATAGAACACGTAACCTCTCTATCTATTTGTTAAACACAACAAAAGACTCATTCCAAAGCGGTTCTGACTGGGCTTCAGTCACAGAAGAAAACATGGTATGGACAGGTGATGTTACTTATCCAGCTGCAGCAGGTGAATGGATGGAAATCGAATTCCAAACATCATTTGAATACACTGGCGGCAACATCTTGGTTTGTGTATGCGACAACACTGGAACATACAAGTCTAGAACTAACTTCTATGCTTACGAAGCAAGCAACAGATCACTTAGTGCTTACAGAGACAGTTCTCCTTACGACGTAACAAATCCAGGCGTTTCTGGTGGATTCCAAGGTGTAAACAACACTGTTAAATTCAATATCACATTACCAGCTGATTTCAAACCTTTGAAAGTCAACCATAACCCAATCGCTCTCGGCGACCGTCCTAACGGCGCTTGGATGCGTCCAGTTGAAATGGTCATCGGAACTAAGACTTCAGATTTGAACATTGCAGCTATCGAAACAACAAACTCATACTTCCAATTGTCAGAAGTTGAATTGCCAGCAGTTGTTTCAGGCAAAAACACTATTTCATTAGACATCGTTCATGGTGAAGCAGAAGGCAACATCGAAGGTAAGTTCATTGTTATGTACAATGAAACAAGATATGCAGAACTTATTGATATCACAGCTTTCGCTTATACTCCAATCGCATCAGACGTTTGGGAACTCGCAGAAGCTATCACTTCATATCCTTTCAGCGTAACACCTGACATGGCAACAACATACGATAACTATTTATTGCCAGGTGAAGCACAAGACGGTAAAGACGTTGTTTATGTTATGAACTTCGACAAAGACGTTCTCTTGTCAGCTAACGTAGAAGGCGAAAACGGTAAAGTGGCTGTCTATACAGAAGACTTCGGCGGTAAAGAAGGTCCTATGGCAGACAACAACTACAACGGTCCTCAAGTAAATGTACGCAATGGCGCTATCAGCCAAATGACAGTTCCTGCAGGCAAATACTACATCGTTGCTTCTTCAACATCAGAATTCACACTCAACGTTGAAACAGAAACAATCATGCTCCCAGAAAAAGCTAGCAACCCTTCTCCAGCTAATATGGCTAAGAACGTTGTTAACCCATCATTGTCATGGAACTTCGGAGCTTACACAGTAGAATATCAAATTTTATTTGGTACTGCATATCCTCCAACAAATGTTTATTTAGATTGGACTAGCAATCTTGAAGTAAATCATCTTATGAGTGATTTATACAACAACAAAAACTACTTCTGGCAAGTTAACGTACGCAACACAAGCGGTACAACATATGGTGACGTATGGTCATTCACAACTTCATTGAATGTTCCTACAAACATCGCTTTAACAGAAGATGAACTTTATGAAGGCGAAACAACAACAATCTCATGGAATGGCGTTGAAGACCGTTCACACAGAGGTTACAATGTTTACGTAAACGGTGAGAAATTTAACAAGTCACTTATCACAACAACATCATACGTATTGGAAAACCTTCCATACAATATGAACGGAAATAAGATTTATGTTACTGCTAAGTATGACGAAGGCGAATCAGCAGCAAGTTCTAGCGTTTATGCATACGTAACAGGTATGAGTTCAGTTGCTGGTAACATCTTCGAACAAGATGGCGTTACACCAATCAGCGGCGGCAGAGTTGTTATCAATGGTACAGACGAACTCGGCAGCGCAGTTTCTTACTCATTCACAGCAGACGAAACAGGTGCTTTCTCAGGCGATATCCTCGCTGGTAAATATGTAGCAGCTGCAAGCGTTGATTCATATCAAAACGCAGAAGTTAAATTCACTGCTAAATATGGTGAAACAGCAGAAGTCAACTTCATGATGTATGAAGGCTATTATCCAGTTAAATTCGTTAAAGCAGTTGCTATGGGCGACTCTTTAGTCAACGTAACATGGGGACAACCTTTCAATGCTAGTGGCGTTGAAGACTTCGAAACAGGCGACTTCTCATCATACGAATGGAACAACGAAATCAGCGACTATCCATGGGTTATCACAGCAGAAGAATCATACGAAGGTCAATATTCAATGAAGTCAACATGTGCTGGCGTTATGATGGGCGTTTCAGCTATTGAAGTTGAATATTCAGCTCCAGCATCAGGTGCTATCTCATTCTTCTACAAAGTCTCAAGTGAAAAAGTATATGACAAATGTACATTCTATGTTGACGGCGTAGCTAAAGCAACAATGTCAGGTGAAGAAGACTGGACAGAAATAAAAGTCCGTATCGACGCTGGTACACACACTTACAAATGGGAATATTCAAAAGACTATATGACAGATAGCGGCGATGACGCTGTTTATATCGACAACATCACATTCTACACAGAAGCTGAACCTTACACAGGCGGTTGGTTGGCATATGACGATGGCGTTACTGTTACATCATTCGGTATGGGTGCTCCAGAACCATTCTACTGGGCAGTAGCATTCCCTGGCAAAGACATGTATAAAGGATATACATTGACAAAAGTCGCTATGGTTGACTACTATCAAAACGTTGGTGAATGTACAATGTACATCTGCCTCGGCGGCGAAGACGCTCCTGGCACAGTTGTAAGTACACAAACTATCAACTTCACAGGCGTTCACTCATTCGTTGAATATCCATTAGAAACACCTGTCACATTAGACGGCACACAAACATTATGGATCGCTCTCTACTGCGACGAGTTGGCTTATCCAGCATCAGCATGTAACTTCTCAGGCGACAGCAACAGTGACTGGTTGTCATTAGACGGCAGCACATGGGGTCACGTTTCAGACTACAACTACCAATATTCATGGACTATCAGAGGCTTCTTGGAAAATGTTGACGGCAAGAGAATGACTCTCGGCAAAGCTGCTAACGCATCTAAAATCCAAGGCGGTATCTCAACAGGTTCTGTCGTAGCAATGGAAAACACAACACCTGAATTCCACGGTGTTCCAGAAAACAATGCTGTAACAGCAAGAAACATCGACACACGTGCTTTAGCAGCATTCAACGTTTACAAGAGAAATGTCAATACAGGCGATGTAGAACTTATCGTTGAAAAGACAGTCGACTCATGCTACAACGATGAAACATGGGCATCACAAGAAGCTGGCGCTTACCAATGGGGTGTTTCAGCTCTCTATGAAGGCAACCGCGGTTTCGAAACATATTATACAGAAGACTTTGAAAGCGGCGCTATGCCAGAAGGTTGGTCAACATCATACTACTTTACATATGATTCATACTACGGCGCTCCATTCATTTGGTACGTAGGCAGCATCATCAACACAGGTTATGACTTCAACTACTCAGCAGGCGATGGCAACTACTCAGCATTCACTAATAAAGGAGACTACTTGTTCGGTCCATCATACGGATTCGCATCATACCTTACAACAGGCATGATAGATATCAAACCTAACACAATGATGAACTTCTTGTACACAGCTCCTCACACAACATCTTACGGTTCACAATTGGCTATACAAGTTTCAACTTCACAAAGCGGTCCATGGTCAGAAGTATGGACTTCAATGGAAACCACAACACAAAACGCTGACGACTGGAGAAACGCTGAAGTAAGCTTGGCAGATTATCAAGGCGCACACTACATCAGATTCGTACACAGAACACACCCTAACTTCGGTTATGGCGGTTACGCTTTAGGTATCGACAACCTCGTTCTCGGTTTCGACTCTCCAGAATCACCAATCGTTTGGTCTAAGACAGTCGACAAAGACATGACAACAGAAGTTACTGTATCAGCACAAACAGAAAACGGCGATCCTATTTCTGGTACAATGGTTACATTCAAGAACATGGTTGAAGAAGGTTATGTATTCTCAGCAATGATGGATGAAACAGGTACTGTAACATTCGATTCATTCCGTAAAGGTACTTACAAAGTCACAGTTTCTAAAGATGGTTACTACTCTAACTTGGATGGTGAAATCGTTGACATCTGGGCAGCATCACAATTCAATGCATACTTGACAGAAATCTTAGCAGCAGTTGAAGGTCTCTACGTATCACCAACAGGTTGGGCAATGTGGGACGGCGTTGCTATCGGTCATGGCGAAGAATTCGTTGGCGACTTCGAAGACGGCACTTTGAGCGGCTGGGTAAATATCGACGCTGACGGCGACGGTTATATGTTCTTGAGCGCTGCAGAAGTAGGTCTTACAGAAAATGACGGTCATAACAACAGTTATAACTATGCTATTTCACAATCATACGACAATCCTACTTACACTCCTCTCACACCAGATAACTATTTGGCAACAGCTAAGAAATATTATATCGGTGAAGCTTCACAATTGTCATTCTGGGCTGCATCTATGGACCCACGTTATCCATCAGAACACTTCGGTATTGCTATCTCAACAACAAACAACACATCAGCAGATAGCTTCACAACAATAGCTGAATGGACATTGATGGAAGACAAACGTCTCACATGGTACGAATATACAACAGATCTCAGCGCTTACGCTGGTCAAGAAGTTTATATCGCTATCCGTCACTTCAACTGTACAGACCAATACATCCTCTGTATCGACGATGTAGAATTGAAAAACGCTATCAGATCAGACAAGTCTTTAGTTTCTTACACTGTTATGTTAGACGGTAATGTAGAAGCTGAAAACGTAATGTTCCCATGCTATCAACACGAAAACTTAGTTGACGGTGTAGAATATACAACAACAGTTGTCGCTACATATTCAATGGGCGAAAGTGATGAAGTATCATACACATGGACAAAGGTTTCTGAAGACATCTTCGCTGGCGTTAAAGACCTCGCAGCAGTTTACGGCGGTGATAAAGTTGAAGTAACATGGACATTGCCAGCATCACAAGCTAAAGAAACAGCAAAAGCTGAAAACGAAACAAAAGAAGGTACATGGGCATACTATGACAATGGTATATTCGACGACGGTATCGGTGGTCCAGCATCATTCAGCTGGGGTATCAAACTCCGTGGCGCAGACATCGCATCTCTCGGTACATTGACAAAGGTTGCTGCATACGACAGATTGGCAACAGCTGGCACATTCGATATCTGCTTAGGCGGTGACAATGCTCCAGGCGCATCAGTCCTCAACCAAGCTTATACATGGTCAGGTTCAAATGACTTCGTAGAAGTTACATTGAACGAAGCAATCGACCCAGCAGGTCAAAACGTATGGATCATATTCAACACAGCTGACGGTGCTAACTTTCCAGCAGCAGAATGTACAAACACAGGTGACGCTGACGGACGCTGGATCACATTAGACGGTTCAGTATGGGAAGACGTTACAGCATACGGCTTAGACGCAACATGGATGATTCGCGGCTACTTCGAAGAAGCTGAACAACCAGAAATAGATCCAATTGCTGAAATCCTCGGCGTTATGATGTATCGCAACGGTGAATTGTTGACAAACAAATTATTCGAAGGTACTTCATTCACAGACAAGAACGGTCAAATCGGTGATGAATACTGCGTAAGAGTTGTTTACGGAGGTGAAGCAGATTCAACATATTATGGTATGTCAGAAGCTGACTGCGCTGTAGCAGAAGTTGTTGTAAACTGCGTTGCTCCTAAAGATTTATACGGCCTTGAGTCATCAGCTAACGAAGTAACATTGACATTGTCATACAACCCTAACCCAGTAGGCGAATGGTTATACTACGACAACGGCGTTAACCAAGACGGTATCGGTGGTCCTTCATCATTCAGCTGGGGTATCATGTTCCCTGCAGAAGCATTGGCAGCATACGAAGGCACATTCTTCACAAAGGTAGCATTGTTCGACTTCGCACAGTCAGAAGGTAACATCAACATCCACTACGGTGGCACAACAGCTCCTGGCGATTTAGTACACTCACAAGCATACGTTGGTACAGGTTCAGGACAATTCGTTGAATTCGAATTGACAGCAGCATTGCCAATTGAATCATCAAATGTTTGGGTTATCTTCACAACAAGTCAAGGCGCTAACTATCCAGCATCATGTTCAGCAGACTGCGGCGATCCTAACTCACGTTGGATCTCAACAGACGGTGTTACATGGGACGACGTTGCAGCATACGGTATCTACAACACATGGATGATCCGTGCTTACGCAACAAACGCAAGAGGCGAAGTTTCATCACTCAGCCCAATAGCAGACTATGAATATCCAGCTAGCGAAGGTGAAATCAAGTCAGCAGGCGTAAGAGCAACAAGCGCATTGAAACACTACAACGTATACCGTGGTACATCAGCAAACAACATGGTTAAAGTTGGTGAAACAACAACTAAGACTTATGTTGAAGAAGTTGAAAATGGTACATACTACTATCAAATGACAGCAGTATACGAAGAATACGGTGAAGAATGCGAATCAGATCCAGCAAACGCATACGGTTCAGATGAAACATTCGTTGTTGTTGGCGTTACAGCAATCGACGAAAACGGTGTCAACGGCATGATGATTTATCCTAACCCAACCAAGGGTGCATTGAACATCAATGTTGAAGGCATGACAAACATCACTATCACAAATGCTTTAGGTCAAGTTATGTATGACAGCGCAGTCGCAACAGACAACGAAGTCATCGACATGGCACAATTTGAAGCAGGCGTTTATATGGTACGCATCACAACAGAAAACGGCGTTGCAGTAGAACGCATCACTGTTGTAAAATAATAATAGTAAGAAATTCCGAAACTCAGAACTTCAGAATTTTTTTTGAGGTTCTGAGGTTTTGAATTTCTGAAATTCTAAAAAAAGGCGGTCTTCGGACTGCCTTTTTTTGTATCTTTGCAAAACACTTGATAAACACAAATGTTATTAACCTAAAACTCCAGCAATTATGTTTTTTACACCAGAAAATATGCTATTGATAGGTGCGGTTATATGGTTCGCCAGTATCTTGTTGAGCAAGACAGGATACAGATTCGGTGTGCCTGTATTGTTGGTTTTCCTTCTTATTGGAATGATGCTTGGTGGTGATGGTTTGGGTATCAGCTTTGACAATTACAAGTATGCTCAGATCATAGGTATGGTTGCTCTCACCATTATCCTCTTTTCCGGTGGCATGGATACCAAATTCGATGAAATCAAGCCTATACTCGGTGCCGGTGTCGTTCTCTCGACCTTGGGCGTTTTACTAACAACATTATTTACAGGATTCTTTATCTGGGGCGTGTCGCATGCCTTCTCTCATGTGATGCAGGTTCCGCTGACACTGGCGCTGCTGCTTGCTGCGACAATGTCGTCAACAGACTCGGCTTCTGTGTTTAATGTGCTTAGGTCGCAGAAGATGGGATTGCGCAACAATCTGCAGCCTATGCTTGAGTTTGAAAGCGGCAGTAACGACCCGATGGCTTATATGCTTACAATAGTGATGATACAGGTCATACAAGGAGGAAGTGAGGACTTGAGCATGTGGCATATAATAATGAATTTCGTAGTCCAATTCGGATTCGGTCTTGCTTTCGGATATGGCTTGGGTAGACTCTGCGTATGGATTATCAATAAGATTAACCTTCCAAACAAGTCCTTGTATCCAATCTTGATGCTCAGCTTCATCTTCTTTATCTTCTCATTCACCAATTTGTTTAAAGGCAATGGCTACCTCGCAGTATATGTAGCAGGTATAGTGATGGGAAACAGCAAGCTGACAGAAAACAAGAGCATCAGTTCATTCTTGGACGGTGTCACATGGCTCGTTCAGATTGTGATGTTCTTGGTCTTGGGATTGCTCGTCAACCCACATGAGATGTTCAAGATAGCAGTGCCAGCATTGATAATAGCAATTTTTGTTATCTTCGTAGGACGTCCGTTGTCAGTATTCCTTTGTCTTATTCCATTCAAGGGAATAGGAAGAAAAGCCAAGACGTTTATCTCTTGGGTGGGATTGAGAGGCGCTGCGCCAATCATATTCGCGACATATCCTGTGGTGGCAGAAGTGCAAGGTTCATCGTTGATGTTTAATGTGGTGTTCTTTATTACACTGACATCATTATTGCTTCAAGGTACAACAATACCTAGGGTTGCAAATTGGCTGAATCTTAGTGAGGAAAAAGATGACGGCCCTGAGAATTTCGGCGTAGATATCCCTGACGAACTTAACACCATCATGCAGCAGGAAGTGGTGCAGAAAGATGCATATCTCAAAGACTATCCTCTTAACGAAGGTACTTTGGTCATGATAGTGGAACGCAATCAGAAATATATGGTTCCAAATGGAAAACTGCTTCTTAAGAAAGGCGACAAACTGCTGCTCATCTCTGCTAAGAATGACGAGACCGTCGAATCGAAGAAGACTCATAGCATGTTGGAAATGATTTCTGAAAAACGTAGCAAACAACGTTAGAAAAAGATGAATTTTTTCTTGAAATGATGATGATTTTTCCATCATTATTGCTTAATTTTGCACCCCGAAAAATAGATTACTAACAATAAAAATAATACACTATGATAAGTTACAAAACTTTGGGACTTGTGAACACACGTGAGATGTTCGAGAAAGCTGTAAAAGGCGGATATGCAATCCCTGCATTCAATTTCAACAATATGGAACAGCTTCAAGCTATCGTTATGGCTTCTGTTGAAACAAAATCACCTGTTATCTTGCAAGTATCTAAAGGCGCTCGTGACTACGCTAACCAAACTTTACTCCGTTACATGGCAGAAGGCGCAGTTGAATACGCAAAGGAATTAGGCTGTGAAAAACCAGAAATCGTTCTTCACTTAGACCACGGCGACAGCTTCGAAACATGCAAGTCATGCATCGACATGGGCTTCTCTTCAGTCATGATCGACGGCTCACATCTTCCATACGAAGAAAACGTTGCTCTGACAAAGAAAGTCGTTGAATACGCACATCAATTCGATGTAACAGTAGAAGGTGAACTCGGCGTCTTGGCAGGCGTTGAAGACGAAGTAAGCGCAGCAGAAAGCCACTATACAAAACCAGAAGAAGTTGTTGACTTCGTTACAAAGACAGGTTGCGACTCATTGGCAATCTCAATCGGCACATCACACGGTGCTTACAAATTCACTCCAGAACAATGTACAGTAGATCCAGAGACAGGCAGACTTCTTCCTCCTCCATTGGCATTCGACGTATTGGCAGCTATCGAAGAACAACTTCCAGGCTTCCCAATCGTTCTCCACGGATCATCATCAGTCCCACAAGAAGACGTTGACACTATCAACCAAAACGGCGGTAAATTAGTTGCAGCAGTAGGTATCCCAGAAGAACAACTCCGCAAAGCTTCTAAGTCAGCTGTTTGCAAAATCAACATCGACTCAGACAGCCGCCTCGCTATGACAGCAGCAGTACGTAAGACATTGGCTGAAAAACCAGGCGAATTCGACCCACGTAAATACTTGGGCCCAGCACGCGAAAGCATGAAGAAACTCTACATGCACAAGATCATCAACGTGCTCGGTTCAAATGATAAACTTTAATTAGGATTTGAGGATCTGAGGAACTGAGGATTTCTTGTCTTAGATCCTTAGATCCTCAGAAATCGGGATGTAGCGCAGTCCGGTAGCGCGCTTCGTTCGGGACGAAGAGGCCGCAAGTTCGAATCTTGTCATCCCGACAAAAAAAGACCATGAGGTCTTTTTTTAAAGTCAATGAGTTAATAAGTCAATGAGTCAATAAGTTTTGACTCATATCTATTGCTCATAGACTCATAGACTCACAGACTTATAGACTCAAAAATGGATATTATCTCACTACTCGCAATAAGCGTCGCTCTTTCAATGGATGCTTTTTCTGTTTCGATTTGTAAAGGCTTGTCAACTAGGAAATTCTCTTTCAAGACAGCCTTGTTGTGCGGATTGTGGTTCGGCGGATTCCAGGCTTTGATGCCTTTGATAGGCTATTTCCTTGGAGCGCAGTTTGAACATCTCATAACAACCTTCGACCATTGGATTGCATTCGGTCTGTTACTACTCATAGGCGTCAATATGATCAGAGAGGCCTTGTCTGACGACGATGAGGAAGAGGAAAACAACAGCTCATGCGGCTGCGGATTCAGGACAATGCTTATGATGGCTATTGCGACCAGCATCGACGCCTTGGCAGTGGGAGTGTCGTTCGCATTCCTTAAAGTGAACATCTGGTTCTCTGTCATGATCATCGGCATCACAACATTCCTGTTCTCGTTCGTAGGAGTCAGGATAGGAAATATCTTCGGCTCACGCTACAGCAAGGTCGCTGAGATGACAGGAGGCGTTATCCTCATTATTTTAGGAGTGAAGATTCTGTTGGAACACCTTGTTTTTTAGTTAGGAGTTCAGGATTGTAGAGACGCATCCACGACACAGATAAAATAAACAATATGTCGTTGATGCGTCTTTTAGTAATGGAGTAATGTAGTGATGGAGTTCAAAAGTTTTAGTTTTTAAAAAAAAAACTTTAGCTTTTAGGGTTATAACCATAAAAAATATATGATATTATTTTTTTAAAAGGTTATAACCCTATTTGTGTAATTTGTTATATATTTGCGTTTTCAATATAAAATATGCTTATGAAGAGAATTTTACTATTAATCTTTACATTTATTTCGTTAAACGCTTTCTCTCAGGAACTTCGAGTTAAGGAAGGCAGTTTCAAGCATATACCAGGCGGCATTATAGAAGACAAAGAAGAATATACCGACGGCAACGACTTCCCAATGGCCTTGATAAAAATCTCGACAGAGAATATTCCAGAGCAGGAGAGACTGCGACTGGTGTTTACCGGCAACAGAGAGACGCAGATACTTAAAAGACCGAAGACCGGACAGATGTGGATTTATCTTTCAGCTGAAGCCGCTACTTTCATTGATATAAAACATCCAGATTACGGAACTTATAAATATCGCCTACCGGAAAGATTGTGCGACTACTGCGTTTATGAGATGGTGCTGCAGTATGTGAATAATAATGCCTCAAGCAATACATATATTTCAGTAGATACAGAACCATCTGGTGCAGATATCTATATTGACGGAAAACAATACGGACAAACTCCAAACATCATAACCGACCTGCCAATGGGCAAGCATGAGATTAAGCTGGAGAAACAAGACTACAATCCTGTGACGAGGATATTTATCATTGAAGATGGAGAGAAGTTAAAATTCAATGAAACATTGGTAAGTGTCTATTATAAAGCAAGTGATGTTAAGGAAGATAAAAAAGAAATTGTTAATAATAGCGAGACAGATTTGAATGGTAATGAAGTTTTTACCGTTAACGGCGTTTCCTTTACTATGATAAAAGTTGAAGGCGGCACTTTCCAGATGGGAGCTACCTTAGAGCAAGGTAAAAAGGCATCAAAGAACGAAAAGCCTGCACATTCAGTAACTCTTTCAGACTATTACATTGGCGAGACAGAAGTGACTCAGGAACTCTGGCGAGCGGTGATGGGTGAAAATCCAAGCCGTTTTAAAGGAAATAAAAAACCAGTAGAGCGAGTTTCATGGAACGACTGCCAGGAATTTATAAAGAAATTGAATCAGTTGACAGGCAAGAACTTCAGACTTCCTACAGAAGCGGAATGGGAATATGCTGCAAGAGGAGGAAATAAGTCTATGGGCTACAAATACAGCGGCAGCGATACAATCGGAGATGTTGCATGGTACACAAATAACAACAGTGGTTCCCCAACAGGTGACGTAAAGACCAAGCAGGCAAACGAATTAGGCATATACGACATGAGCGGCAATGTTTGGGAGTGGTGCCAGGACTGGTATGGCAGTTACAGCAGCGGTTCTCAGACCAATCCTACAGGACCATCATCTGGCTCTGACCGTGTTCTTCGTGGCGGTAGCTGGGACGGCGGCGCAAGGACCTGCCGAGTGTCTATTCGTTTCGACATCAATCCAACCTACGATTACGGCAACTTCGGTCTGCGCCTTGCCCTTTAGGAACTACAATTACATTCCATCATTTTGTACTAAGCTAAAGCCGAGATAATGAATGGAGTGAGCAAGCGAGTGAGGGACGAACGAAGCAAGCGAAACGGAAGGAATGACGCGAGGAGAGACGTATCAACAATACCTTTGAAAATAAAAGAATGTTGATGCGTCTTTGTTTTTTCGGGAATTTATTTTTTTGAGACGCATCAATGTGTGTTTGATTTTATTCCTGACTTCGTCACTTTATTTTTAGTCAAAATATAAATAACTGGAATATAATACTTTAACTCTTTTACGTACCCTATTTTGGGGTACGCAACTGTTTTTTTACTATTTTTGTAATATGTACGTTAAGAAGAAAAAGAAC
>JAFZDU010000017.1 GCA_017561025.1 Bacteroidales bacterium
GTGATAATGGGGAAGCTACAATTAATTCTGACATCTCTGGCAATGCTCAATACGATGCAGCCACTGCCAACTGGGGCGGAAGCTGGAGGATGCCAACAAAAGACGAGATGCAGGAATTGGTAGTCCACTGTGAATGGGAATATACACAGGTTAACGGAGTAAACGGTGCAAAGGTTATAGGTCCTAACGGAAGCTGTATCTTCCTTCCTGCTGCGGGCGGCCGTGACGGGTCATCGCTCTTCGACGACGGTGACTACGGCTACTATTGGAGTTCTACTCCGTACGGCATCGGCAACGACGACCGCGCGTGCGGCCTCGACTTCGACTATGGGTTCGGGTACGTGGATTGGGGCTACTATCGTGGCAATGGCTTGCCTGTACGCCCTATCACAGAATAAAAGTAGAGACGCATCACAATTCGACGTAAGGAGAATTTGATACGTCTCACGCATTCAATTTATTTGATTCATTTGATTTATTTCCGTCGGGCATTTAAGAGCCGTACGGTCGTCTAGAGATATTTGCAATGAGCAGTGAGCAATGAGCAGTGAGCAGTTTTGCCCAAAGCTCGCGGCTCATTGCTCGTAGCAAAAAAAAAGCTCCGAAGGAGCGACAGTTCCCAGGCAGGTGATGAAGCACGCAGTGCAGAATGCCTGTGGGAGCGGGAATGGGAAATGGGATTTGAGGAAACGATGATTTTTTTAAATACGCTGTGTTTCAGAGAAAAAAGTTTATATTTGCATAGCTAAAGCTTTGTGACAATTAGCAAATGGTACATTGATTATAAGGTATAAAGTATAATAACCAAAATATTAAAACGATACATTATGGCATCAGCAAAAAAAAGAAACCAAAGACTCTTCGGCAGAAGTGAAAGCATTGCAGACAGAAGTGAAAACTCTTAAATCGGAGCTGGAAAAAACCAGGAAAGCCTTGGCTGAAGCATTGGAGCAGATTGAGAAATTGAAGAAAAAGGAAAGTGGCAAACCGGCAAGTCAGCCAAAAGAAGAGGCGATGAAAGACGGCCACGAATACGTTGACTTAGGCTTGCCTAGCGGCTTGAAATGGGCAACATGCAATATTGGAGCGAGAGTTCCTGAAGCTTCTGGCGATTATTTCGCATGGGGAGAAATTAAGACCAAGAGAACTTTCAGTGAAAGTGGTAGTCTCACATACGGAAAGAAGAAGTACAGCATAGAAATATCGGGAGATTCACAGCTTGACGCGGCACGTGCCAACTGGGGCGGCAGCTGGAGAATGCCGACCAAATATGAATGCCAGGAACTTATTGACAAATGCAAATGGGAATATGTTACCATAAACGGCGTTAACGGCTATAAGGTGACAGGAACAAATGGCAACAGCATTTTTCTTCCTGCTGCGGGCTTCCGTTACGTGTCGTCGCTCTACCGCGCTGGAAACGACGGTTACTATTGGAGTTCTACGCCTAGTGAGAGCGATGCTAATGGCGCGTACTACATTAGCTTCGGTAGTAGTGGATATGAAGTATTCTGCATCGATCGTAACTACGGTCGTTGTATTCGTCCTGTTTCAGAATAAAAGCGTGTAGGACGCGATTAATCGCGTCCTTACTTTATTTGATTCATTTAATTTAGGGGACTTCTATAAATTCCCCGTTTAAATAATTTTTGACAGTAACAATTAAAACTTTTGCATGCTTTATGTTTTTTCTTGGAATCTTTTCGCCTTTCTTTCAATCACATAGCACGCTATGTTCTTTCAAGAAAAACAAAAATCTTCTCAAAGAAAAATTCATAAATCATTTGCAAAGCAATTTATAGAAATCCCCTTTATTTCCGCACGGCATTTAAGAGCCGTGCGGTCGTCTAGTGATATTTGCAATGAGCTGTGAGCTATGAGTTGTGAGCATTTTTGCTCAAAGCTCGCGGCTCATTGCTCGTAGCCTGTTGCGTTAGGGATTGAAGCGGCATCCTTTGCGAAGCGAAGTGATAATGGAGCGAGCAAAGATATAGCGGAAAGCCCGACGGCGGAGCTGTAAGCGGAGCCGGAACGCCCAGAGAGAAGATAGCATGACTACAAGAAATAAGTCAGAAGGCTAATGGTAAAATGTATTGCATTCAAAAAACTTCGCGTTACTTAGCGCCTTTGCGAGAGAAGTTTAATGTCAATTTGTGGATATAAATAAAGGATGTCACACTGTGGCATCCTTTATTGTTTATTTTGAGACGTGTCAACGAGTGTTTATATTTAAGGTAACATTGACGCGTCTCTACATTGTCTTATTATTGCATCTTCGCAAAATGTTGATAGAAAGCGATGATTGTCTCGATTCCTTTGAAGAAGTGGTCAACTCTGTAGTTTTCGTTAGGTGAGTGGATAGCGTCTGAACCTAAACCGAATCCCATCAAGATTGACTTGAGACCTAAAACTTTTTCGAAAGCAGAGATGATTGGAATGCTGCCGCCGCTCTTCATTGGGATAGGACGTTTGCCGTATGTTTCCATGTAAGCTGCTTCTGCTGCCTTGTATGCTGGCAAGTCGATAGGACATCCGTAAGCTTGTCCGCCGTGCATTGGAGTGACCTTGACTTTAACGTATTCTGGAGCTACGCTTTCGAAATATTCTTTGAATAATACAGAAATCTTTTCGTGGTCTTGGTTAGGAACCAAACGGCATGAGATCTTAGCGTATGCCTTTGAAGGAAGAACAGTCTTTGAACCTTCGCCAGTGTAACCGCCCCATATACCGCAGAGGTCGAATGTTGGACGGATGCCGACTCTTTCGATTGTTGTGTAGCCTTCTTCACCGCGTAATGCTGTTATGCCAACGCCTGCTTTGTATTCTTCTTCGCTATATGGAGCCATGTTGAGCAATTCGCGTTCTTCTGGTGTTGCTTCGATGACGTCATCGTAGAATCCAGGGATGGTGATGTGGTTGTTCTTGTCCATGACCTTAGCAACCATTTCGCATAATGTGTTGATTGGGTTTGCTACAGCGCCGCCGAACAATCCTGAGTGGAGGTCAGCGTTAGGACCTGTTACTTCAACTTCCCAATATGCCAAGCCACGTAAACCTGTTGTGATAGAAGGAGTGTCGTGGTCGATCATGCTTGTGTCTGAAACCAAGATGATGTCAGCCTTGACTAAATCCTTGTTTGTTACGATCCATTTTGAGAGGCTGCCTGAACCGATTTCTTCTTCGCCTTCGAGCATGAACTTAACGTTGCATGGCAATGTGTTTGTCTTGACCATTGTCTCGAATGCCTTGGCGTGCATGAAAGCCTGACCTTTGTCGTCGTTAGCGCCACGAGCCCAGATCTTGCCGTCTTTGATGACTGGTTCAAATGGGTCTGTGTTCCATAATTCGATTGGGTCGACTGGCATAACATCATAGTGACCGTAAACTAAAACTGTAGGAAGTTTTGGGTCGATGATTTTTTCACCATAGACTACTGGGTGGCCTTCTGTTGGCATGACTTCTGCCTTGTCGGCGCCTGCTGCTAAAATGCTGTCTCTCCAATATTCAGCACATTTAACCATATCTTCTTTATGTTCACTTTGTGAACTGATTGAAGGGATGCGAATCAATCCGAATAACTCTTCTAAGAAACGATTTTCGTTTTCTTTGATGTAAGAATTTGTAATTTCCATAATTGTTTATTTAATTGTTATTTATTTCTTTGTTTGGGACAAATGTTAACAATCAACGGTCAACGGACTTGTCCAATCTTATTGTTTTTAACGTTATTACTATGCCTTTATTATTTTATTTACTTTACCTTAACAATTCCTAATTCCTAATTTTCCAAGACGCTTCAATGTGTGTTCATATTTTAGGAATCATTGAAACGTCTCTACATTCATTCCTAATTCCTCATTCCTCCTTTTCCAAGACGCTTCAATGCGTGTTTATTTTTTAGGAATCATTGAAACGTCTCTACATTCATTCCTAATTCCTAATTCCACATTTCTAATTTCATATTATTTCCATCAAAAACGGCGTAGGTGAAATCTCTTATCCAGTTGCCGACCACTGTCACGGTAGCGCCGTTATCTACCTTATATTGCATAGGCTTATGCTGATGTCCGAACACGAAGTAATCGGTGTTAGGGTTTTCTTTTGCACATTCCTGAGCATATTTATACAGACGAGTTTCCTCAACGACAGAATAATAATTGCTTTCTGCTTCTTTCTTAAGTTTCTTGACTCTGTGGTTGTGTGACCATTTTAATGCTAGTCCTATTCCTAAGTCGGGATGTACCATCTTAAATAGAAACTGGTTTATCTTGCATTCGAAGGCGCGTTTCAGGAATTTGTATCCGTTGTCGCCAGGACCTCTTCCATCGCCGTGGACGAGGAAGAAAGTCTTGCCTTTCAGAGTCATCGTCATTGGTTCGCGATGAACCTGTATGCCTACTTCTTTTTGCAGGTAGTTGAAAGTCCAGAGGTCGTGGTTTCCGGCAAAGAGATGAACCGGGATTCCGCCATCGATGAATTGTGTCAGTTTTCCAAGGAGGCGAATGTAACCTCTAGGTACAACTGTCTTGTATTCAAACCAGAAGTCGAAGAGGTCGCCCATGAGGAAGAGTGCTTCTGTTTCTTCTTTTATAGAATCTAAGAAGCTAAGCAGTTTCATTTCTCTCTCGTGGCTGTCTTCTAGAGTCGGTACGCCCAAATGTAAATCCGTGATGAAATAAATCTTCTTGTCCTCTGCCATTATATTATAATTTTATATCATCAATAGAATTTTGTCTAACATATTTTAAAATCTCCTCGTCGAAGCTGTTGTTTTCTTCTTTATGGAACTTGACTTTGATAGGTATGGTGAAGACAGGTATATTGTTGAATTTCTTGATTAATGAAGAATTTATCAATCTCATCGCGTCTTTCTCTGTCGTTACTATGACCTTGTTTTTACCTATGAGATCGTTGTATCTTTCTATGACCATGTCGATATCTTTTTCAGTGAAGTCGTGATGGTCGCTGAATTGAACTTTTGCTATTGTGTTGTATTTTCTCTTCAGATGATCTTCTAGTGAATATGTGTTGGCGATTCCGCAGAAAAGCAATACAGTCTTAGCTTCTTTGATGTCAATATTATAGCTGGCTTTGTTGAAAGGTTCAAAGCTTTGATATTCGATATAAGAATAAAATACTTTTTGATGAGGAAGAGGCCTGAGCGATTGAGTTATATTTCTTCTGTTGTATGGAGTGATGACATTAGGTGATTTTGTCACTACAATTATATCAGCTCTTTTTGCAGCGCTCTTGATATCTCTCAATATTCCAGTAGGGATGAGATGGTTTTCGCTATATAGATTATAATAGTCGGTCAATAATACGTTTAGTCCGGCTTTTATCTTTCTATGCTGATATGCGTCGTCAAGAAGGATGATGTTAGGGGAATTATTTTCCTTGATAAGTCTTTCTATTCCATCGCATCTGTCTTCATCTACCGCTACTTTTACATCATTGAATTTCTTGAAGTACTGAAGCGGTTCATCGCCTATGTCTTTATGTGTATGTGCGTCGTCGGCTAATATGTAGCCTTTTGTCTTTCTTCCGTAACCTCTGCTCAAGACGGCAATTCTGTATTCTTTGGATAAAAGTCTTATAAGATATTCAATATGAGGTGTTTTGCCTGTGCCTCCCAAATTAAGGTTTCCGACACAGATGTTCGGGATGTTGAAGCTTCTGGATTTCAATATGCCCCAATCGTATAGCTTATGTCTTATCAATAAGACAAATGTATATATTAACGATATGGGTATCAATAACTTCCTCATAAAATTATAAAGTCAACAAATGTACAAATTATTTTTATGAAAACAAACTATTAAACGATAAAAAATCGTATCTTAGCGAAAAATTTCAAAATGAATAAAGTTTCAGAGATTTTGAGTTATATAACTGAAGTTGCACCTCTGCATTGGCAGGAAAGCTACGATAATTCAGGACTCCTGATAGGTGATGAGAATGCATTGGTTGACAAAGCTTTGTTGACATTAGACCTTACTGAACAAGTCGTTGATGAAGCTATTGAAAACTCATTTCATCTGATTATTAGCCACCACCCATTGATTTTTAAAGGACTGAAGAATATCCTTGTCGACAATACTATAGGCAGGATAGTGACTAAAGCGATAAAGAACGACATTTCCATTGCTGCTATGCATACCAATTTGGATAACAGCTATTTTGGCGTGAATAGAGTCCTTGCTGAAAATCTTGGCCTTAAGGAGCTGCAAATACTGCATCAGAATAATTCGGATGAAGATGTGCAGATTGGCAGCGGAATGGTCGGTATGCTTGAAAACGAAATGTCGGAAAAAGAATTTTTAGGCCTGGTGAAAGAGCGTCTGCAAGTGCCTGCAATACGTCATTCTGAATTGCTGAATAAGCCAATCAGGAGGGTGGCATTGTGCGGAGGCTCCGGTTCGTTCCTCATAAATGACGCAAAACATTGCAAGGCAGATGTTTATATCACTGCAGATATTAAATATCATGATTTTTTTAATGCTGATAATGAGATACTTATCATAGATGCTGGACATTTTGAGACAGAACAGTTTACAAAACAATTATTTGCTGATATTATTCTCAAAAAAAATCCTAACTTTGCAGTCCAAATTTCGAGCGTAAAAACTAACTCGGTACATTATTTTGTTTAATATTAATTTTTAAGATATATGATGGAAAATAAATTCAGAAACGAAGCAGAAGATGTAGAAATCACAGTTGAAAGAAAACTTATAGAATTGTACACCTTACAACAAGTTGATTCTAAAATAGACAAAATCCGTATCATCCGTGGTGAGTTGCCTCTTGAAGTTCAAGATCTTGAAGACGAAATCGCCGGTATTGAAACTCGTATCGAAAAATATAATGAAGAGTTGGAAAAATTCTCTAAAGACATCGTTGACTATAAAAACAAGATCAAAGAAGCTACAGCTCTCATCAAGAAATATGAAGAACAACAAAATAATGTTCGTAACAACCGTGAATACGAATCATTGACAAAAGAAATAGAATACCAATCATTGGATATTCAACTTTGTGAAAAACGTATCAACGACTGTACAAAGAAATCAGAAATGTTAAAGATTTCTTTGAATGAAACAAACGCACGCCTCGAAGAACGTAAGAGCGACTTAGAACTTAAGAAAAACGAATTGTCATCAATCGTTGAAGAAACAGAAAAAGAAGAAGCTGAACTCATGGTACGTTCACAAGAAAGTGAACAGCTTATTGAAGAACGTCTTCTCACAGCTTACAAACGTATCAGAAAGAACGCACGTAACGGTTTGGCAGTCGTTAAGATTGAACGTGATGCTTGCGGTGGCTGCTTCAACAAGATTCCTCCACAACATCAGCTCGACATTCGTATGCACAAGAAAATTATCGTTTGCGAATATTGCGGCCGTATCTTGATAGACGAAGATATCGTTAACATGTATCACAACGATTGATTGCGATAAAATCAAAAAAAGAGGTTCACTTCAGTGAGCCTCTTTTTTTATGTCGATTATGAGTTTATAGTTTCATTTTGAGAGATACTATCATGCTATGAAAGTTGGATCTTTCATATACGACGTTCTGTTCTTCTAGCATGTCGTAATAACTTGTGTATTGTGAATAAAGGTTATATGAGCTTTTTTGTAATGTATATACGTATGCCAAGTCGATTGTGAACATGTGCTGAGTGTAGCCTATACCGCATGATAGTGCATTTCTGTTGTTATAGTTGTAATATCCATCATTAAGCTTGATTCCGTATGGACTTCCATAGAATGAGTAACCGCCTCTGAAACACATGCTTTGATAACGCCATTCTGTTCCGAGTCTTAAATTCATGGATGGCTTTAATGTGCTTTGGACCATGTCATTATAACTGCTGTAGTCGTAATTGTAAGCTGATAGTCTGATTGAGCTATAGTCGATATATTCAACATCTGCTGTTATCATGCCGAAGTTGCCAAAGATAAATGCTGCGCTGCCTCCGAGTTTCCATGGTGTCTTCATGGAATAGTTGAAATAAGAGGTTGGGATATTGTATTGTGTGACCCATGAATAAGTCTCGGTTCTCCATCTGTCAGAGAGGTTGTATACTGTAGGTGTATGGAATGTGGCACCGACTCTTAACCACTGGCATGGGTATGCGATGATACCTATCTTACCATTTAATCCCCATCCTGTTGTAGTCAGAGATTCGTACTGTGCCCATGAGTAGTATTCATTATCTATTTTGAAGTCTTCTGCATATTCTGTTAATTTTCTATAGTTGACGCTAGGCATATTGATGGATGCGCCTAGATATACCTTGTCGCTGAAGTTGATGCTGGTGCTTATGGTCCATTCGTTGATGCCTCCTCTGGTGTTTGTGCCTTTGCTTTGGAGCAAGCCGCCTTCTGGTACATAAGCAGTTAGGCTGCCGTCATTGTTGAAGTCGAACAGATATGTTTCCCAGATAGGGTAGATGTAGCTAGGAGAGTATTCGTAGAGCTGTTCTTCATTGTATATGTCGTTTGCTATTATTTCTTGGAAATAAGCGTCTATCAATGAGTGGTGTGGGTTTATTCCGTTTACGAATATTGCGTTGCTGAAGTCGTTGGTTCTATTCATACCGAAGGCCCAGTTTATTACGTTTTCTCCTGAATTGTTGATGCCCACTATGCCGAAGCTGTTTACAGCCATTGTGGCTTGTGAGTTTGTTGTGGTATTTCCGTAATAATCGGTTTTTGCGTATGATGTCTTTATAGAAGGTGTGAATTCTATTGTAGGTTTTCTATATAGTCCTAGGCCGGCAGGGTTGATGCTTAAGGAAGAGAAGTCTTGTCCTACTGCACCCATAGCATTACCCATCGCTGCGCTTTTTGCTGTACCTTGGTAGTAAGTTGATGCTATATTGTAAACATCATTGATGTTTTGAGCTATGCCCCAGAATGGGATTAAAGCCAATAATATCAAAAATATCTTTTTCATAGTATGATTTTTTATCTTCTTGCACCTCCGACTCTTGATCCGCCGCCAATGCTTCCGCCTCTAGCGCCTCCACCATTGAAGCTGCCGTTACTTCTTGAAGAGCTTCCGCTGTTGTTTGGTCTGCTGATGCTTGAGCTGCTGTTTCTAGGAGCTGAATTTGAGCTGTTATTTGGTCTGCTTATGTTAGAGCTGCTGCTTGAACTTCTTGCGTTGGTATCGTTGCTTCTGACATTGACAGAAGAAGAGCTGTTTCTTTCGCTTGAAGAGCTGGAGTTAGGTCTGACGTATTCAGAGCTTGAGCGAACTTGACGGTTGCTGTTTGCTGGTGAATATGATTTGCGTTCCGAAGATGAAGAAGGTCTTGCTGTTGAAGAGCTGCTTGCACTAGAAGGTCTGTTATATCTGTTCTGAGCGTTAGATACTCTTTCGTTGGCAGACACTCTTGGTGATGTTGGCTCCATGCCATTGCCAGAAGGTCGTGCAGTGCTTGTAGGTCTAGATGTAGGTGTTGTTATTCCTGCAGATGAAGGTCTGCCGTTGTTGTTGCCTGCTACATGCAATCCGCCACCGCCTCCTGGGTGAGGGTTGATGCCTCCTCCTGGGTGAGGGTCGCCTCCTGGATGTGGATGATGTCCGCCAGGACCTGGATTATATGGAGGATATACAGGATATACAGGATATGCAGGATAATAAGGATAAGGTACATAATAGTATGGGTTGTAATAGTAAGGACTCCACCACCAGTCGTAGTACCAGTTGTAATATGATGAATAATAGTAAGGGTAGCCCCATCCTACGCCTACATAGCTTCCGTAAGGCAATCCGAATCCGAGATATAGGCTTGTGTTCCATCCGCCCTCATCTTCATCGTCATCATAATAGTAATCGTAATTGTCTTCCAGATATGAGCCTCCGTTATGGCTTATGTAGCTGTTGTCGTAATAAGTTTCTGTTGTTGTATAAACTACGCCGTTGGTGTCAGTTACGGTTTCTATTTTTTCGTATGTAGGCTCGGCCTTGGTTTTTGGGATTGCATCTTCACTGTAATATGACTGGTAATCATATTGTGAGTTGCTGCTTATTTTTGAAGTGTTGAAGGTGCCGTTGTCTGATACGACTAGCTGTTTGTCTGATTTGCTGTTCTTGTCGTATGGAGAATAATAAGCATCGTCTTTAATGACATTATCGCTTGTTGAACATGAACTTAGCAATGCTGCAGCAGCTATGATGAAAAATTTTAAATGCTTCATTTTTATACTATTTAAAGTTATGAATACATGCAATTTTTTCTTATTTTTGCACACAGAAAAATATACAAATACTATACCAAAAAAACGATGGCAAAAGAATTAACATCTCGTAAAGAAAATTATTCCCAATGGTATAATGATCTTGTTAGTAAAGCTGATTTGGCAGAAAATTCTGCAGTCAGAGGTTGTATGGTTATCAAACCTTACGGATATGCAATCTGGGAGTTCATGCAAGACGCTCTCGACAAAATGTTCAAAGATACAGGTCACGTCAATGCGTATTTCCCATTGTTTATTCCTAAGAGTTTCTTCAGCAAGGAAGCTAGCCACGTTGAGGGTTTCGCTAAGGAATGTGCTGTAGTAACTCACTATCGTCTTAAAAATGATCCTAATGGCGCTGGCGTTGTTGTAGACCCTGAAGCACGCCTCGAAGAAGAATTGATAGTTCGTCCTACTTCAGAGACTATCATTTGGGATACATATCGCAACTGGATCAAGAGTTACCGCGACCTCCCAATATTGTGCAACCAATGGGCTAACGTAGTCCGCTGGGAAATGCGTACTCGTTCTTTCCTCCGTACCGCTGAGTTCTTGTGGCAAGAAGGTCATACCGCTCACGCTACACGCGAAGAAGCTTTGGCAGAAGCACGTAAGATGCTCGACGTATATTCAGAATTCGCTGAAAAATACATGGCTCTTCCTGTTATCCGCGGTATCAAATCTGCTAACGAACGTTTCGCAGGAGCAGAAGAAACATTCTGTATCGAAGCTATGATGCAAGACGGCAAGGCTCTCCAAGCTGGCACATCACACTTCCTCGCTCAGAACTTCGCTAAGGCTTTCGATGTTAAATATTTGAATAAAGAAAATAAATTGGAATATGTATGGGCTACTTCATGGGGCGTATCAACTCGTTTGATTGGCGCTCTCATCATGGCTCACTCAGATGACAATGGTCTCGTGCTCCCTCCAAAAATCGCTCCTATCGAAGTGGTTATTGTTCCTATCTACAAGACAGACGAACAAAAAGAGGCTGTCCTAAACTATTGCTCTGACTTGAAAAAACGTCTCGAAAGCAGAAGAATGCGCGTTAAATTCGACGACCGCGACACTCAAAAGCCTGGCTTCAAATTCGCTGAATGGGAACTCAAAGGCGTGCCTGTACGTATCGCTGCTGGTCCTCGCGACGTTGAAAACAACTCAGTTGAAATCGCTCGCCGCGACACTCTCGAAAAGAGCAACACAACAATCGACAATATCGAAGATTATATCACAAATCTTCTCGAAGAAATTCAAGACAATATCTTCAAAAAAGCTCTCGACTTCCGTCAGTCAAGAACAGTTAAAGTCGACACTTGGGAAGACTTTAAAGAACAGATTGAAAACAGCATGTTCGTTTATGCTCACTGGGACGGCACTCCAGAGACAGAACAAAAGATTAAAGAAGAAACAAAAGCTACTATCCGCTGCATTCCTTTGGATGACGACTTCGAAGAAGGCAACTGCATCTATTCAGGCCAACCATCAAAACGCCGCGTGATATTCGCCAGAGCTTATTAATATAAATAAGGTATCAATTTGCCTAGGGCATTCGGGGAGATGTTTAAACTGATTTCCGGGTGCCCTTTGTAATATATGCTGCCGGAACTATGAATGTCGGCATGTAGAAAATCAGTGCTGTGTATGTAGATGTCATTGTAGTTGTATGAATAGGCATAGGTTTGCCTTGATGTAAAATCTTCCATGTGAATAGGACCTAATCCAGTTTGATAAACCATAGCATAGTCAGACATTCCTTTTATTGTTATATCGCTTGTGCAGTCGAAGTCGTACGACTTTATATATAAATTACGGCAGACTATATCCAAATCTATTTTTCCAGCTGCTTCATGTAGATTAAGTTCAAAATCTGAACTGCTGTCTTGATGTATGTAACCAAGTGATGTTAAATTACCAACCGACTCGTAAGTGATTGACGATAGCTTTCCATCGAAGTAGATTTTTGCTTCCAAAGGATAATCGTAGCTTCTGATCCAATTGAGTGTGTTCTCATTTTTTAAATGAAGAGTGCTGTCGCTAATCACATTGGTGATTTTGTTCATGAGATTCTCTCCAGTTGTTATTTCTATCTTGGAACAGTCTGACTCTATCAAAGTGACATCGATATTGTTGTACAAATGTATTGAATTGAATCCTGATAGCACTCTGGTCTTTGTAATGACATCACCGTTTGTCAGAGGAGTCTTCTGACAGGATGAGATGAAGAGACATATCATTATATGTATAGATAATATAAAGCGTATTTTTTTCATGTTATAATTTTATTCCTAAACCGAAACCAACATAGTCGGCTACTCCAAAATGTGTGTTTAATGTGATTTTTCCGTAAAGGTGACTTCCGAAATTTATCTTCATTCCTATCTTTTGATACCATCTTCCATAGCTCATTTCTATGCCGTAAAGATGGTAGCCGAAGTTGAAGATGAATGAGACGTCGCTTATCAGGAGTTCGTAAGCAATGCTGATTCCTGGTTTTAATTTTTCATAGAATGTTAATTCTGTATATTTCTGATAAAGTTCCTCTGTTTCAAGTTTGTCGGTCAAGTCATATACGATGTCAAATCCTATACCGAATTTGCTTAGCTTGCTGACTCTATCCATGGCGTAAAGCTCAAGGTTGTACACGGAAAAATTGTCGTTCTGCATATAATAAATCCTTTTCATGCCATAAGACATTCCAATGTAAAATTCGGGCTTTATTTTCTTATAACTCGTTTTTATGTTGCTTGCAGGATGGATGTAATGGCTTTCTTCGTTAAAGAGATAAGCTCCGCTGATACCGGCGCTTGCGGCATTGATGCCTGCGTTTGGCTGATGTGAACATCCGTTGGAGAAATGGGTGAGGCTTATAAAAAAAGCCATCTTGAATCTTTCGCTCACAAGACGTTTGTATTCTAATGAGAGATTTATAGCTGCATTGAAATTAGAGCCAATAGTGGTGTTGTTGAAGTTTCTATATGTGTCGAACTTTTTTGTAAGATATCCAAGTCCGACTCCAAACCTTAACCCAATGGTGTTTTCTTTGCTTTTGTTGAATGGAAAATTGATGAAAGGATATAAAGCAAAAGCTTTTCCGTAGATGTCAACACTGCCGAAATCGGTGTAGAACGCTGTTAATCCAATGGTAGGATAATTGTAATATGAATGCCATTCTGACCCTCCATATGTCTGTTTCTGTAATGATAGTTCAAACATGGGGAAATGAGCATTGAAGGCTGAAGTTTCATAATGGTGTTGTATGAGAAAACCATAGTTAAGACGCAAATCGAGTTCGATATTTTGCATCAGTGTGTCTATAGTGTGAGTAGAGGTGTTTATGTCTTTGCTTTTGTTTATACATAGAGCGTCCTTATGTATTATAAAAAATAGACATAAAACAAATAAAAATAGTTTGTCGATTTTCATAAGCCAAAAATATAAAATATTTTAGTTGCCTTAATGTGAAATCAACAAACTATTGGAATTTTTATCTCAAGCCATGAAAATATTTTTTCGCTTTTTTATTGTTATTCCATAGGTAAAAGCTTTCCTTTTGCTTGAGGATGTGATGATGATTCTATCTGAGGTTCTCCTTTATAGTATATGTTGCCGAAATCGCGTATCTCAGCTGTCAGCTTGTTTGTGCAGTTGACATATATGGAGCCTTCGTAATCAATGATGGCGGCAGCATCTTTGCAAACAAGGTTTTCAGTATGGATATCGTTTCTTGCATTGTGATAGATGTCGGTATAATTTGCTGAACCGGCAACAGATATCAAGGCTGTTCCGTCGTATGATTTTAAAATCAATGTGTCGCAGTTGAGCTTTAGGTCGATATGTCCGGAGCCATGTTCAACAATCATATTGAATTTATCGATATTGTCTTTGCTTATAGGTCCTTCCGATTTTAAATCACCCCACGACATGTAATTGATATGTGTAAGGCTGTTGTGGTATACTTTTATATCTAAAGGATAGTCGTAGCTTCTTGCCCATAAGCGGATGTTTTCGTTTCTGAGGTATAATCCGTTGTCGCTGATGTTGCTGGTGATTTTCTCCATGAGATTCTCGCCTGTAGTGATTTCGATTCTGAAGGTGTCGGCTTCTATCAATGTCACGTTGATGTCGTCATAAACATATAATGATGTTATAGTGTCGTCGAACCATCGTGTTTCCGTTATAGCCTTTCCGTTTGTCCATGGTGCAGGATCACATGATGTGATGAACAATGCAATAAGAATCAAGAATGAAGAGCGGTTAAGTGATGAGAGCATGCGGAGTGCTGCTGACAACTTGTTAAATCTGTTAAGCCTGTTGAGTCTTTTGGCTTTTTTGTTGTCTTTAATTTCCTTATTGCGTTTATTTCGTTTATTTCTTCTTATTTTTCTCATAACGTTAATAATTATAATTTAAATCCAAAACCAAAACCTAGGAAATCGGCTATATGCCATTGGTGTATCATGAGTGTGACCTTGCCGTAGATGTGCTTGCCGAAATCTAATTTGAAACCTAATCTCTGATAGCTTTTCTCAGTATACATGTATTCACCGAAGTGCTTGCCCACGACGAACATAAATGATGCATTTCCCATGAGGAGTTCGCCAGCGACATGTGCGCCTGGATTCAGAATCTGATATGTTGTCAGCTTGTTGACACCATTGTTGGCATTCATGCTGCGAAGTATTTCTGTCTGGTCGTAAACCAAGTCAAAGCCTAAACCTAATTTAAACAAGCGAGTCAGTTGTTCCATTGCGTATATCTCGAGGTCAAGGACTGTAGTGAAATCTTCTTGTAAATATTCAATGTTCTTGTACCCGTATGATAAGCCTACATAAAGCTCAGGTCTGAATTCTTTGAGATATTCTATGGTTTTCTTTTCGTTAAGTTGTTCTGCTCTGATATAAGGCACAGGCTCGTTTATCATATAAGCTGCGCTGATACCGCCCTTGATGACGTTTGTACCTTTGTTAGGCTCTGATGTACATCCGTTAGAGAAGTGCTGCAGGCCTCCGTAGAGCGACATCTTGAATCTGTCGGTGAATCGATGTGATATGTCGAATGTTACGCTTGCCGCTGCATTGAAAGGTGAGCCTATACATATGTTATATGGGTTTTCGATGTGGTCGTAGCTTTCAGTGAGGTAGCCGAGACCTAAACCGAAACGTATGCCGAAATTGGTGTCTCCTTTGATAAATGGGAAATAAATGTATGGATAGATAGCGAAAGCCTGTCCCATGACATCAATGTTTCCCATAGGAGAATAGAAAGCTGTCACACCTACTGCTGGATAGTTGAAACATGACTGCCAATAAGATTTGCCGTAAGTCTGTTTCTGCAACGATACTTCAAACATTGGGAAATGAGCTCTATAACCTTCCATTTCAAAATGATGGTGCATGTAGAAACCATAATTGAGTCTGAAATCAATTTCCATATTCTTCATGAGAGAATCGATGGAAAATGCCTTGTTGCCGTATTCCTTTTTGTTTCCGGCAAATGCTTCGTTGTCAATTAAACCTAATATTAGTCCGAAGCATAAAATAATTGATAGTAACTTGTTCTTTTTCATGACGCAAATGTATGAAAAAAATATGATTATATTTGCAAAAAAAATATACGATGATAATGAATAAAAGTTTAGAGGCATTCCAAAGATTATTGGATATTATGGACAGACTCAGAGTGGAATGTCCATGGGATAAGAAGCAAACTATAGAGAGTCTTCGTCATTTGACTATAGAGGAGGTCTTTGAATTAAGTCAGGCTATTGTGGATGAAGATTATCAGGATGTTAGAAAAGAGCTTGGCGATATAATCATGCATATAGTATTTTACTCAAGAATAGCCCAAGATCGTAATTTGTTTACTATCGACGATGTTATCAATGGCATATGCGAGAAATTGATTGTCCGTCATCCTCATGTTTTCGGCGACACTTCTGTGAAGACAGCAGAAGAGGTTGCGGATAACTGGGAAAAGATAAAGCTCACCAAAGAACAGAACAGAAGCGTACTTGGTGGCGTGCCTAATGCTTTGCCTGAACTTGTCAAGGCATATAGAATGCAGGAAAAAGCTTCAGGTGTGGGCTTCGACTGGGAAAATAAGGAACAGGTATGGGAAAAAGTTGAGGAGGAAATCAGAGAGTTGAAGGATGAGGTTGAGGCAGGTGACAAGGAACGTGCTACCGAGGAATTCGGAGATCTCATGTTTGCTCTCGTCAATTATTCTCGTTTTATCAAAGTCAACCCGATGGATGCTTTGGAAGTGGCTAACAAGAAGTTCCGCAGCCGCTTTAATTATGTGGAAGAGAAAGCTAAGGAAATGGGCAAGTCGCTCGTTGACATGACTCTCGATGAGATGAACGAACTTTGGGATGAAGCGAAACGTATAAATAGTTAGGAATTAGGAATTAGGAATTAGGAATGTTTTGTAGAGACGTTTCAATGATACCTATGAAAGTAAACACACATTGAAGCGTCTTGAAATTAAGCGTAGAAGTTGAAAAAAATAATTTTCATATTGTTATTTGTTATCTGTTGTCGGTCAATAGCCAACGGTCAATGTGAAACATTGTTGAGCAAGAAGTATCTTAAGTCGTATTGGGATTCTGGTTTGACGGTGTTGGGACAGCCTTTGCATTACGACTGGAAGGACTGGACTGTCTTTGGCGGTGTTGCTGCTGCCACAACAATCGCATTTATTTACGATGACGAAATCTATAATTTCATAAATAAAAACATTTACGATAACAACATCAATGCTGTCTCTAAATTTACAAATATATTTGGAGAAGAACTCTTTATATTACCTTGTATTGCTGGTACATACGCGTTCGGCGCGATAAACAAGGACTGCCGTCTGCGAAATATGTCGTTGGCGGTGTTGCAGAGTTTCGTCTACGCTGAAGTGGCATCTGCCGGACTCAAAGTCCTCACATGTCGAATGCGGCCTCCTGAGTTCAATAGCCAACAGTCAACAGCCAATAGCCAGAACTGGTTGGGGCCATTCGCAACATTAGAAAGCACTTCCTTTCCTTCAGGTCATGCGATGCGCTCTTTTGCTATGGCAGCGACAATAACAGGGTTTTATCATGATAAGACATGGGTAGGAATTGCTTCATATTCAATGGCGACATTATGTTCGCTAGGTCGTGTGGCAAATAATGAACATTGGATGTCTGATGTTGTTGTTGGTGCTGCCATAGGATATTTCATAGGCAGGGGAGTTGTTAAGTTCAATAATAAAACAGGTAATATTTCGTCCGTTGATATACAGGCCGTAGCGACAAATTATGGTTTGGGGTTTGTAATAAATTTTTAAGAAAAAAAACTGTGATATTTCGGATAATAATATTAAATTTGCACAATCTAAATTATTGATAAATCATTAAGTAAAAATGGGAGAATTCTGGAAAAGAACAATATTCGGTATCATGTTTGCCGTTGTTGTTTTAGGATGTTTATTCTTGGGTGGAATGTTCGCGGCTATTATGTTGACTGCTGTGGTGATGATAGGTTCTACAGAAGTATCTAATCTCTATTCTAAAGGAAGTGATGTCCCATTGAGAAACGTGGCGCAAGTATTGTCAATAATGCTTTTTGTTTTCCTTGCTAGTTTTGCGGAAAGTCCTGATACTATGGAAGGAAGTCTCTTCCTTGCTCCGATTTTCTTTAATATTCCATTGTTGATAGCATTGTTCTCAAAGAAACATGATTATATAAAGGTTGTAGGAGCGACATGGCTCTCAATGATTTTTGTGGCATTCCCATGCGGAATCATGATGATGTTCTATAATGAATATTTCATCGGAACAGACAAAGGATGGTTACTTTTGATTTTCTCTATCATACTTATTTGGGTTAACGATATCTTCGCTTATCTCACAGGCGTTTCAATAGGAAGACATAAACTTTTTGAAAGAATTTCTCCAAAGAAAACTATAGAAGGAAGCATAGGCGGCGCTGTGTTCACAATGCTCTTCGCTTATCTCCTCAATCGTTTTGTGCTTAATGTGTTCTTCTTCGATAATTATTTGAACGACATTCAAGTGCTTATCCTCGCACTCGGCGTTATCGTGTTTGGAACACTCGGCGATTTGACAGAATCAATGATGAAAAGACATGCAGGCGTGAAGGATTCTAGTAATTTGATACCAGGTCACGGCGGAATCTTGGACAGATTTGACGCTACATTCATGGCTATACCTTTCGTCTTTATTTACTTAACTTTAATAAATTGATATGTATATTCATAAAAAAGGATACGGTGTCATTGCGACAGTAATCATTATTGCAGCAGTTATTGCAGCAGCATTTTTTCTTTTTGTGCCAATTAAATTGATACAGACATTAATAGTAATAGCATGTTCTGCATTGGTGTTCTGGAGCTTTACTTTCTTCAGAGTTCCTACTAACAGAGTCACTACTATTGAAGACAATGCTGTTATCTCAGCAGCAGACGGTGAAATTGTCGTTATTGAAGAAGTGGAGGAAAAAGAATATTTCCACGACAAGAGAATACAGATTTCAATATTCATGTCGGCATATAACGTTCACGTCAACTGGTTCCCAATCAATGGTGTCGTGAGTTATTACAAATACCACCCAGGAAAGAAATTATTCGCTATAAATCCTAAGTCATCGGAACTTAACGAACGTAACACATTGGTCGTTAAAGATGAACAAGGAAGAGAGGTCTTGTTCCGTCAGATTGCCGGAGTCATGGCACGACGTATCATCTGTCACGTCGACAAAGGCGCTAACGCTAAAGTAGGTGAGGAGTTCGGTCTCATTCGCTTTGGTTCAAGAGTTGACTTCTTCCTCCCGATAGACTCAGAAATCAATGTCAAGATTGGCGATAAGGTTAAAGGTAAGATCAGCGTGCTTGCATATTTAAGACAACAAGACAACAAGACAACAAGACAACAAGATTAAAGAATTTTGCATATTTCAATCAAGTCAAATATCTCATAATCGAGCATTTCGTTATGAGATATTTTTTTTCTGTTGAAATAAATATGTTTCATTCCTATTTCTTTCGCTGGAATGATATCGACGGACAAGTCGTCGCCAATCATCACGCTGTTTTCAATATTTCCTCCGACTTCATTCATCGCATGGAAAAATATCCTATGATCAGGTTTTTTGAAACCTACCACTTCTGATACGAAAGAATGGTCGATTATCTTATCCAATCCAGAAGCCTGCATCTTTATGGATTGAACTTCAAGGAATCCGTTGGTGATGAGATGTATCTTGTAATTTTTCTTTTTGAGATAATCAAGCACTTCCATAGTGTTTGGAACCAATGATACTATGCGAGCGGCGTAGTCGGTGTAGCTTTCGCCTAAATCTATAGATAATTTCTCATCGACAATTCCGTAGTCCTTTAAAGGAAGGCGGAAACGTTCTGTTTTAAGAAAATCCTTGTCTATCTCGCCTTTTCTATATAAGTCCCAAAGTTTGTTGTTGTGGTCGAAATATGTCTTATGAAAATCCTTTGCGCTAGGGATACCATAATTAATAAGGTTGAATATTTCGAATATTTTGTCAAAAGCTAGGATTGAGCTTCTGTCAAAATCCCAAAGGGTGTTGTCTAAGTCGAAGAAAATGTGTTGATATTTAGTCATTTAAAATATGTCGTTTGTTATTGTTTGATAAAAAAAATGCAAAAATAAATAATGTTTAAATAGATAAATTTTTTTTTGAAAAAACATATCATTTTTCTTTAAAAATAATTAAATTTGCGAAATTAAAATTAGACATTTATTAATTGTATTATTAAAATTTAACATTATGAAAAAGTATTCTTTACTTATGTTAGTTGCTATGTTCTTATTCGCAGGCAACTTAAGAGCTCAAGAACAAGTCGTTTTGTTAGAAGATGACTTCTCAGCTTACACAGTAGGTAACAAATTGGCTTCAGAATCAAATGCAGCTGGTAACGACTGGTGGACAACATGGTCAAACAAACCAGGTACAGCAGAAGATGGTATCATCGCTGAATACCAAGGCAACAAATGTGCTTACTTAGAATCAGGTAACGACCAAGTTCTCAGACTCGCTGGTTCACAATCAGGCGTTTATGACCTCGAATTCGACATTTTAGTTCCTAATGGAAAATCAGGTTACTTCAACATCCTCCACAAATTCGCTGGCGGCAATTCAAAATGGGCTATGCAAGCTTACCTCCACATCATCAGCGATGGTGGTCAAACAGATGACGTATATGCTCCAGGTCACGGTACAGTTCACGCTGGTAGCAACGGTACAGCTGACGTAGCATGCGTTTTCGATCAATGGATGCACTTCCGCCTCCACGTTGACACAGACGCTGACCAAGCTCAATACTTCTACACAGTTGAAGGTGGCGAAGAAGTTTTGGTTTGCTCATGGCAATGGAGCTTAGACAGCTTCGGTGAAAATACAGTTGACCGCGTTCTCGATGCTATGAACTTCTTCCCTCCAATGGCTGAATCAGCTTACTACCTCGATAACTTCAAATGCACAAGAATCGGTGGTGAAACAGCAGCTGAATTAGTTTTCAACCCAGGCGAAATCAACGAAGAAGTTGAAGCTGACGATATGACAACTGTAAAAATCAACATCGAAAACGAAGGTACATCAATCGGTGACTACTCAGCATACGTTGACTACGGTGTAGGTCAAGGCGGTTCAAACGAAGAAATCATTTCTTACGCTATCGATCCAGTTTCAAACCCTTCAGGTTTATCATGGACAGCTGAAGAACCAGTTAAATTCGAAATCGCAGCTTTATACCCAGCTACATCATATGGTAACACAGTTATGGGTACATACATCACAGGCGCTGCTTACGCATTCTTCGAATGGCAAGATGCTAGCGGTAATCAATCACCAGCTTTAGAAGCAGGTACAGACGTTATCTTCCGTATCTATGGCCAAGGCAACAATGGCAACCCAGGTGAAGTTTTAGCAGAACAAGTTCTCCCACAAAGCATGATTTCATGGAACAACTATACATTAGTTGAATTCGCAGAACCAGTTGCTTTGACAGGTTTCGACGTATACGTTGCAGTTGAAATGACAGCAGCAGTTAGCGGTATAACAATGAACTTAGACGGTTCAGGCCAAGCAGTTCAAGGTTTCGGTGACTTATATCGTCAAAATGGTGGCGCTTTCAAATCAATCACAGAAAACGCTGGTACAAACTATGGTAACTGGTGCCTCTTCATGCTTTGCGAAGGTACTCCAGTTGTTGGCGGTTACGCAACATTAAACAAAACAGCAGGTTCATTACCAATCGGTGGTTCAGACGAAGTTACAGTTACTCTCAGCACAATCGGTCTCACAGAAGGTGAAACATACGAAGCAGCTGTTAAATTCATCACAAACGACCCAGCTCAACCAATCGTTAACATTCCTATTTCACTCACAGTTAAAGGTGAAAGCATCGCTGAAAGCGTAGTTGAAACATACAATGTTTATCCTAACCCAACAACAGGCGCTGTTACAGTTGAAGGCGAAAACATCGACTACATCGCTGTTTACAACTCAGTTGGTCAATTAGTAAACGTTGTTAAAAATGCTAACAACACAGTTGATATGAGCGCTTACGAAAACGGCGTTTACTTCTTCAACATCGTTGACAATGCAGGTCAAAGCGCATTACAACGCGTTGTTGTTGCTAAATAATAATGGCAAAAGACATAAGACGAAAGTCTAAAGTTTATAAAAAGCGTCCATAAAAGGACGCTTTTTTTTATTTTTATACTATATGTATGTCCTATAAAAATATTAAATTTGCGACCTTAAATTAAACTATTTATAATTATCATAAAATTTACAAACAAAATGAAGAAAGTATCTTTACTTATGATGGTTGCAATGTTTTTATTAGTTGGCAACCTCAGAGCTCAAGACGTAGAAGTCTTGATTCAAGACAATTTCGAAGCTTACACTGTCGGCAATAAGATTGCCGTAGAAGGTGCAGCAGCAGGTAACGATTGGTGGACAACATGGGGACAAGTCCCAGGCAGTTCAGAAGATGGCGTCGTAGCAGAATACGGTGGCAGCAAATGTGGTTATTTGACATACGGCAACGACCAAGTTCTTAAACTCGGCGGAACATCATCAGGTGTTTACGACCTCGAATTCGACATCTTAATCCCAGCAGGAAAGAATGGTTACTTCAACATTCTTCACGAATTTGATGGCATGGCATCAACATGGGCATTGGAATCACACCTCCACATGTCAAGCGCAACAGCTGAAGCTCCAGGTGCAGGCGCTGTTGAAGCAGGTGGTGAAAGCGCAACAATCACATGTGTTTATGACGAATGGATGCACTTCCGTCTTCACGTTGACACAGACGCTGACTTGGCACAATATTATTACACATTGCCTGGTCAAGAAGAAGAAATGGTTCTAGAATGGCAATGGAGCTTGGACGCACAAGGCAAACCAGCAAGCCGTAAACTCGATGCAATGGACTTCTTCCCTCCATTAAATGCAGCTAAATCAGAATATTATTTGGATAACTTCACATGTACAAGAATCGGTGGTGAAACATTTGCTGAATTGGTTTTCAATCCAGAATCAATCAATGAAGAAATTGAAGCTGATGAAATTTCATCTGTAACAATCAGCATTGAAAACGAAGGTACATCAATCGGTGAATATTCAGCATGGGTCGACTACGGTGTAGGTCAAGGCGGCAGCAACCAAGAAATTATTTCTTACGCTATCGATCCTGTTTCAAGTCCAGCAGGTTTGACATGGCAATCTGAAAGCCCAGTTAACTTCGAAGTAGCATCTTTATTCCCAGCAACAGCTTACGGCAACACCGTTATGGGTACATATATCACAGGCGCTGCTTATGCATTCTTCGAATGGCAAGATCAAAGTGGAAATCAATCAGCTGACTTAGAACCAGGTACAGATGTTATCTTCCGTATCTATGGTCCTGGAACTAATGGTAAACCAGGTGAAATCTTAGCTGAAAAAACTATCACACGTGACCAAATCGTATGGAATCAATATACATTAGTAGAATTTGACGAACCAGTTGCTTTGACAGGTTTTGATGTTTACGTAGCAGTTGAAATGACAGCAGCAGTTAACGGTACAACTATGAGTTTAGACGGTTCTGGTCAAGCTCTAGTAGGTTATGGTGACTTATATCGTCAAGGTAAAGGTTCATACCTTTCAATCACAGAAAACGGTGGCGGTCAAAACTATGGTAACTGGTGTCTCTTCATGCTCTGCGAAGGCGCTCCTGTAGCTGGCGGTTACGCAACATTAAACAAGACAAACGGTTCTATCGCTATCGGTGGTTCAGACGAAATTACTGTTAACCTCAGCACAATCGGTCTTGAAGAAAATGAAACATACGAAGCAGCTGTTAAATTCGTTACAAACGACCCAGCTCAACCAGTTGTTGAAATTCCACTCACACTCGTAGTTAAAGGCGAAAGCATCGCTGAAAACGTAGTTGAAACATACAATGTTTATCCTAACCCAACAACAGGCGCTGTTACAGTTGAAGGCGAAAACATCGACTACATCGCTGTTTACAACTCAGTTGGTCAATTAGTAAACGTTGTTAAAAACGTAAACAACACAGTTGATATGAGCGCTTACGAAAATGGCGTTTACTTCTTCAACATCGTTGACAATGCAGGTCAAAGCGCATTACAACGCGTTGTTGTTGTTGCTAAATAATAATGACAAAAGGCTAAAGACGAAAGTCTAAAGTTAAAAAGGTCGCTACGAGAGAAATCGTGGCGACCTTTTAACTTTAAATCTTAAATCTAAAATTTTAGCCGTTAGCCATTAGCCCTTTGTCATGTCCCAACATCTGCCTCTGCCATTCGAAGAGCGCTACTGCTGCGGCGTGACTGACGTTCAGTGAACGAGTCGGTCCCGGAACCGGAATATATACGATTTTGTCGCATTGCGATAATATCTCTTCTCTGATGCCGCGGCTCTCGTTGCCGACGATGAAGGCGATGTCGCTCGGAAGTTCACAGTCGTAGATGCATTCCGCATTGTCGGATGTCTCAATGGCGACAATCTTCTTGTCACCGACAATCTTGCGCAAATCGTCGTCTTCGGTGTAATACCATTTTATATTGTCCTTGCTGCTCGCTGCTGCCTTCTTGACTTTAGAGAGACTGTGAGTAGGAGCGACGCCAAGGAAACACATCTCCGATGCGCCGATGTTATCGGCAAGTCTAATCATAGAACCCATATTGTCGGGAGTCAGAAGATGATCCGCGATGATAATAGGTTTAGAAATATTTTCGTAAATCCTCTCAGGATGAGTCTCTTTGAATAAGTCGTTGGATTTGATGTACATTTTAATTAGAAATTGTTGTAGAGACGTTTCAATGTTACCATAAAAATTAACACACATTGAAGCGTCTTTTGTGTTGTGAATTCTAAATTTTTTTATGTTTTGAATTTTTTCCCTTGATACGTGTCTCGTTCTTCCATTCTTTTCTCGATGAGGTTGAGCACCTCGTCGTAGCGTAGGTTCATCCATGGTTTGGAGATGAGATAACGCGGAGGCACCTCGCCAGCGAAACGTTCTATAACCAGGTCTGGATTTAGTCTTTCGGTGAAGTCGATGACGAAATCGATATAATCTTCTAAGGTGAAGAGATGGAAAGCTTCAGGATTGCTGAGATATTCATCAGCCATAATAGTGTCTTTGAATATCTGCAGCTGATGGAACTTCACTGTTGTCAGAGGCAGTTCTGAAATGATGTCGGCAGCATTTATCATCATCTCTCTTGATTCGCCTGGGAGACCGAAGATGAAATGACCTCCGCAAGGAAGACCGTAGTCGTGAGTGAGGCAGATCGCCTTTCTCGCTGTCTCGAAATCATGACCTCTGTTGATGCGTTTCAAAGTCTCGTCATAAACCGATTCCACTCCGTATTCAAGCATGACGTAATGAGTCTTGTTAATTTCTCTTAACAAAGCAAGTTTCTCTTCGTCGATGCAGTCGGGACGAGTTCCTACAACGATGCCAATCACGCCTTCAACTTCCAATGCTTGCTTGTAAATGTTTTCTAACTCATTGACATTTTTATATGTATTGCTGTAAGGCTGGAAGTAAGCGAGATAATTCTTTGCTCTGCGATAACGTCTTTGGTGAAACTCTATGCCTTCTTCAATCTGCTGTCGTATGCTTTTCTCTGGGCGGCAGTATGATGGATTGAATGCGTCGTTGCGGCAGAACGAGCATCCGCCAGTGCTGATCTTTCCGTCGCGGTTAGGGCAGCTGAAACCAGCGTCGATGCTGATTTTCTGCACACGACCGCCGAAGATACGGGTGAAATAAGCGTTGTAACTGTTGAAACGTCTTTCCATTTTTTTATTTTTTGCAAAAATAAAAAAAGTCTACAAGACAACAAGACAATAAGTTTTTGTTGTAAAAAGTTATTTTATTTCTGATAAAATAGGTAAATTTGCAAGTGGAATTATAAGACAAAAAATAAAATCAAAATGCTATGGAACAAGATAATATTATAATTTACAATACCGATGATGGTAAGGCGAAAGTGGTTTTGTATGCCAAAGACGGCAATATCTGGATGAATCAAAATCAGATTGCTGAACTTTTTGACACCTCTATACCAAATATTAGTATGCATGTGTCTAATGTATTGAAAGAAGGTGAGTTGAAACAAAGTTCAGTTGTTAAGGATTACTTAACAACTGCCTCTGATGGCAAAAATTACAATGTTACTTTTTATTCTCTTGATATGATTTTAGCAATAGGATTCAGAGTGCGAAGCAAACGTGGTACGCAGTTTAGAATCTGGGCAAATCATAATCTGAAAGAATATATGGTTAAGGGATTTTTGATTGATGATGATCGTTTGAAGAATCCTGACGGACGTCCTGATTATTTTGACGAATTGCTGGAACGTATTCGCGATATACGAGCTAGTGAGAAGCGTTTTTATCAGAAAGTCCGTGATTTGTTATCATTAAGTAGTGATTACGATAAAACAGACAAGGCGACTCAGATGTTTTTTGCAGAAACACAAAATAAGTTGATCTATGCAGTTACTCATAAAACAGCAGCAGAGCTTATTGTAAGTCGAGCAGATGCATCTCAACCTAATATGGCATTGACATCGTGGAAGGGTAATGTGGTTCGTAAGCAAGATATTTATATAGCAAAAAATTACTTGAGTGATGATGAAATAGATGTGCTGAATAGATTGACTGTATTGTTTCTTGATTCCGCAGAATTACGAGTTAAAGAGCGTAAGGATTTGACGCTTGATTATTGGAGGAAAAATGTAGATAATTTGCTTGATTTTCAAAATAAAGATGTGTTGAAAAATGCAGGTGCTATTTCAAATAAGCAAATGGAAAATATCGTTGATATGGTTTACGAAGAATTCAATAATCGCAGAAAATTATATGCGTTAGAAATTGAAGAAAAAAAAGAAAAAGATGAATTGAATCTTATAGAATACGAAGTTAAGAATCGTAAAATGCATTGAATTAAATAATAAAAACAAAATATAACAAAATGGAAAAGTTTCAAATAGGTGATAAAGTGAATTTCCTTAACGCTACAGGCGGTGGAACAGTGAAGAAGATTATCGACACCAGAATGGTGGAAGTGACTATAGAAGATGGTTTTGATATTCCTGTTTTGATGAGTGACCTCGTGTTGGACTATCGCTCACAGCCTGACAGACGTCAGCAGGTGGTCGACAATGCGCAGAAGGAGATACAGCAGAAACAGATTATAGAAGAAAAAGAGATGGATGCAGCTCGCAAGAGTGCCTTGCGCCGCTTCGGTCGTAATGCGGAAGAGGAAGGTCTTTACCTCGCTTTCGTGCCTCAAGACCAGCAGTGGCTGCTCACAGGTCTGCTCGATGTCGTTTTGGTAAATAACACTCCAGCTGATGCTTTGTATAGCTTTAACATAAAGGAAGAAGAGAAATATATCAGCGTCGACTACGGCAGCATCGCTCCTCATTCTAAAGTGGTCATCGAGTCAATATCTCGCGAAGACATAGAATATTGGTGCGAGGGTTATATCCAAGTCATCCTTTCTCAAGAGGAAGCTGACTTCGTCTATCATCCTCTTCATGCTCCTTTCTCATTCAGAAGCAGTCGTTTCTTTAAAGACGGCAGTTATGTTGAATCTGGTGTCCTCGGCGAAAAGGCAGTCATGATAAGTCTTTCAAGTCTCATCGCTCTTAAAGGAACAGAGACAGATTTCACCAAGATGATGAAAGAAGGCGGTCCTAAATCCGTTAGCTCAAATCAGAAACTCGTCAAGGAGAAAGCAGCTATCGACAAACATCAGACTGCTCCCGGAGAGGCGATCGTCGACCTTCATATCGGCGAACTCGTTGATAATATCTTAGGCATGTCGAGCAACGATATCTTCAGAATACAGATCAATTATTTCAAGAAGATGCTCGAAAGCGCGATAACAAACGAATACGACAAGGTGACTTTCATCCACGGCGTGGGCAACGGCGTCTTGAAGAACGCCATCATCGAAGAACTGAAGAACTACGAAAACACCAGCAACAGAATGGCTTCGATAATGAAGTTCGGCGTTGGTGCCATCGATGTCATGATAAAAGAAAAAGGAGCTTGATAGCTCCTTTTTTGTTAATTACATATTTACTAAAACCTACATATTATTTTCTGACGAATCCTCTTTCGAGGTCTTGTGAGATGTTGATCATGAAGTCGCCCATGCGCTCGTATTCATTGATGATGTCCATGTAATAGACGCTGGTCTGGTAATTCTTGTCGCCCTTGTCGATGTCTTCAACGACTACTTCACGGAAGTTATTTCTAAGATTGTTAAGTCTTTCCTCTGCATTATATGCGTTTGAGATATTGACGAGCTCTCCTTTATGGGCAGCGACTAAGTTGGTTATCATTACGTCGTAGGCAGCGATGACGGCGTCAGCCATGACGTTGAGGTTGTTGATGGACTCGCTGTCAAACTCTTTCTTATGTATGTTTCTTCTCGACAAGATGCGGCTGATTGTCTCGCCTGAATCGCCTAATGATTCTAATTCACCGATAATCTTATACATCGCCTTGATCTGTAATGAGGTTTGTTCGCTGATCTCGCCAGCCGACACTGCGTTGAGGAATGTCGCGATTTCATATTCTATGCGGTCGGAGATCTCTTCGTATTTCACAAGTTTCTCTCTTAATGTCTCGAACTTGGCAGAGTCTTTTTCTGCTACCGCCGATTTCGCATATTCAGCTCCGTTTCTTGAGATATTAGCGAAGTGTATGATTTCATCGAACGCTTGTTCTACCGACAACTCTGGTGTCTCGAGTGGACCAGCTGTGATGTATTTAAGTCTGAAGACTTCTTTCTCTTGATTTACTGGTGCTGCTATGATGAAACTTACAGCCTTTGCAATCAATGGGGTGAACCATACCAATATCAAGGTGTTTGTCAGGTTGAACAAGGTGTGTAGCATCGACAATCCGTATAACGCTGCTGTGCCTTCTGCTGTTGTTGGTTCTGTTACTGCAAATCCTTCTGCTGCTGGGTTTGGCAAACCGAATAGGTTTTCTGTGATTAAACCAACCAATCTGAGGAACGGTCTGAATAATATCAACGCCCAAATAACTCCAAATACGTTGAAGATGGTGTGCGACATCGCTGCTCGTTTTGCCTGAGTGTTACCTATCGAGGCGGCAATGTTTGCTGTGATGGTAGTACCGATGTTTTCACCTAAAACCATAGCGCATGCCATTTCAAATGGAATCCATCCCATGCTTAACATGATGAGAGTGATAGCCATTGTTGCTGATGATGACTGCAATACGAGTGTCAATACTGTACCGAAAGCGAGGAATAACAATACTGAACTGAATCCGTATGCTGACCATGTAGTCACGAATTCCAATATCTCAGGTGTCTGTCTCAAGTCTGGTACCGATTCTTTCATGAAGGAAAGTCCGAGGAACAAGAGGCAGAATCCTACTATAAGTTCGCCTATGTTCTTACGTTTGTTTTTCTTAGAATTAGAGAAAAGGAAACCTAAGATCATCAAAGGAATAGCAAGGATTGAGATGTCAGCCTTGAAACCTAACCATGCCACCATCCATGCTGTCACTGTTGTACCGATATTGGCACCCATAATGACGCCTATCGCCTGTGTGAGCGTCAGAAGTCCAGCATTGACGAAACTGACGACCATAACGGTAGTAGCCGATGACGACTGTATGATAGAAGTGATTCCCAAACCGGTCATGACGCCTTTGAAAGGATTTGATGTCATGGCGGTGAGGAAACCTCTTAATTTTTCTCCTGCAGCTTTTTGCAAGCCTGAACTCATCATGTTCATGCCGTAGAGGAACATTCCCAATGCTCCTAATAATGTAAATAATTGTAATATGCTCATATTGTTTTCTAATTTATTTGCTGCAAAATAACTTAGAAAATGTTTCAAAAATGTTACAAAAAGATTAGACTTCGGTTAAAAACGAGAATTATCCCATCTTTCCTGTAAGATATGCTTTGGTGCGTTCGTCTGAAGGATTGGTGAACATTGTCTCAGTGTCGCCATATTCAACGAGTTCGCCGAGATACATGAACATCGATTTTGACGAGATACGTTTCGCTTGTCCCATATTGTGAGTTACAATCAATATTGTGACTTCTTTCTGCAATTCCAATAGCAACTCTTCAATATGTTTTGTGGCAATAGGGTCGAGTGCTGACGTTGGTTCATCCATCAGAAGTATGTCTGGTTTCATTGCCAAGGCGCGTGCAATACATAATCGCTGCTGCTGACCGCCGGAGAGGAAGGTGCCTTTTTTATTCAATACGTCTTTCACTTCGTCCCAAAGCGCGACGCTTCTCAGGCAGCGTTCCACTGTGGCGTCTTTCTCGGCTTTTGAAAGACGTATGCCATTCAAGGCGAATCCTGACAGTACATTGTCATATATGCTCATTGTTGGGAATGGCGCAGGACGCTGGAACACCATGCCTATTCTGCGACGTACGTCGATAGGTTCCATGGAAAGAATGTTTTCTCCATTGAGCAATATCTCTCCGTCAACACGTATGTTCTGATAAAGATTATGCATCAGATTCACAGCACGTAACAATGTGGATTTGCCACATCCTGAAGGTCCCATGATGGCGGTGATGGTGTTTTTTTCGATGGCGACAGAAACGTATTTCACTGCCATGGTCTGCTTGGTATAAGAAACGCAAGTCTTCTTGAATTCGAGTATAGGTGTTTTTATTGATTCCATTTTTTTGCGAGATATTTTGCTAATATATTTAATGTTAGTACGAATAATAATAGGAATAATGATGCGCCCCAGATGAGGTCTTGAAGATTAGGGTCGTTGAAGAATTCCCATATCAAGAGCGGCACCGCTGATATAGGTTTGTCGATGGACCAGCGGATGAGCGAGCATCCTAATGCGGTGAACATCAACGGAGCAGTCTCGCCTATGACTCGTGATATGGCGAGCAATACTCCAGTGAAGATACCGCCGAAAGCTGCTGGCAATTGCACCTTAAGCATCACTCTTGCCTTGTTGCCGCCCAATGCCAGACCTGCTTCTTTCAATGATGCTGGAAGTATCTTAAGAGTTTCTTCGGTGGAACGTATGATGAGCGGAAGCATCATGATGAAAAGCGCGACGCTGCCTGCGATGGCAGAATATCCTTTCATCGGGACGACAACCCATATATATGTTATGATGCCTATGATGACCGATGGCGTGCCTTGCAATAAGTCGGTGAGGTAACTGACGGTCTTTGCGAAATTGCTTTTAGAGTTCTCTGCCAAGAACGCTCCGCATAATATACCGACAGGTACTGCGAAAACGACCGCCATGCCGAGCATTATCATAGTTCCGATGATGCCGTTGGCGATGCCTCCTGGAATTGGCTCGCCCGCTTCGATGGCTTTCATCGCCTTATATGCAGTAGGCGTAGGTTCGGTGAAAAACGACCATGTCAGCTGGTCATAACCACGGAAGAACACCTCTCCCAAAATAGCCAGCAACGGCACTGCTGTAAGAGCAGCGAACAGACATACCACGCCAAGCATCAGTCTGTCTTGTATCAATCTGTTTCTAGTTTTCAATTTTGTCATATTATGATATTCTTGCTCGTTTGATAATAACTTTTCCGATCATATTTATCACCGCTGTTATCAGGAAGAGAATGAGTCCTATCGCAATGAGTGATGATAACCTGAGTCCGTCGGCTTCTCCGAACTGGTTGGCAATGACAGATGCCATGGAGTTGCCTGTCGATGTTATGGAGTCAGGGATGTTGTTGGTATTGCCGATAAGCATCGTAACTGTCATCGTCTCGCCTAAAGCGCGTCCTATCGCCAGGATATATGATGAGAATATACCAGATCCTGCTACTGGAAACACAATTTTGCGAATGACTTCAGCGCGTGTAGCACCTAGACTGTACGCTCCTTCCTTAAGGTCGTTAGGCACCATCTTGATGAACTCGGCGCTGAGTGATGCTGCGTATGGAACTATCATGATCGCCAAGACCAACGACGCTGTGAGTATGCCTGAACCATGTGGTGATATGTTGAGTTCCATAATGATTGGTCGTAAGGTATAGAATCCCCAGAGTCCGTATATTATAGAAGGAATGCCGGCGAGAAGGTCTGTGACGGTGCTCAGTATTCCTGCAACTCGTGTGCCTTTGAAGTACTCGCCTACGAACAAGGCGACTGGCAATGAGAATGGGATGCAGAATATAAGAGCCAGTAGCGTCGTCATCAGCGTTCCTGTGATGAAAGGCAATGCGCCGTATTGTTCTGCGCCTTCGGTATAACTCCATTCTGATGAGGAAAGGAATTTGAAGAAACCGAAATGTTCAAAGGCATCGTATGCGTCAGTGACGAGGGCATAGACGATGCTCCCGCACACTATCGGCATAATAAATGCTGCTACAAACAATATCGTTTTATATATCTTGTCGTTCATGATACCTTATTGTAAGATTGCTTCTCCGTTGTAAGTGACAGTCTTTAAGTTTGACAAGCTTATCTCTTTTGCTTTTTCAGGTAGCGGAGCGTAGTGGACATAAGCTGTTATCTTTTGTGCCTCGTCAGAGAGAATGTATTGAATCAAATCTAAAGTTGCTGTTGCCTGTTCCTTGCTGCGATCTGAATAGTTTTGTTCTTTGTAGATGATCATCCAAGTGAATGTTGAGATTGGATATGCGCCTTTAGCGTCTGAGTTGGTGATAGAAGCGCGTGTGTCTGATGGAATTTCACCTGATGCTGATGCAGAGATGCTTGCTGATGATGGAGCAACGAATTCTCCTTGTTGGTTTTGTATCTTAGCGTAAGCTATCTTCTGAGCGAAAGCGTATTCTGAACCGACATAACCGATAGAGTTCTTGGTTTGTTTGATGACGCCTGCTACGCCTGGGTTGCCTTTTGCTGCTTGACCAGCAGGGAAGTTGACTGACTTGCCAGCACCGAATCTTGACGCCCACATTGGACTTACCTTATTAAGATAATCAGTGAAGACGAATGTTGTTCCAGAACCGTCTGAACGGAAGACTGGGATGATGGCTTCGTTAGGGAGCAAGGCTTGTGGGTTGAGTTCCTTGATGCGTTCGTCATTCCACATCTTTATTTCTCCAGCGAAGATGTTGGCGATGACGTCACCGGTGAGTCTGAGTTCATCGACGCCTTCAAGGTTATATGCCAACACTACTGCACCCATACATGTAGGGATGTGAATAACAGGATTCATATCCGACATTTCTTTTTCTGAGAGGAATGCGTCGCTGCCTGCGAAGTCGACGATCTTGTCGCGTAAGTTACGTACGCCGCCGCCTGAACCGATGCCGCCGTAAGCTACAGCGTCGCCGTTCACTTCAGCAAATTGTTCAAATACTACGTTGTAGAAAGGAAGTGGGAATGTCGCTCCTGCACCAGAGAGTTGCTGTGCCTTACGAGCGCCGTTGTTTGTATTGCCGCCACATGATGTCATTGCTATGGCGAATGTCAATGCTACGATTGATAAGAAAATCTTTTTCATGATAATACTATTTTAATTTTTTGGTTGATATGATATGTTGTTTTATAATCCGAAGTAAAAGTTAACGTATGCTGCGTATGTGTTGTCTGATCCTTCTGCCTTAGGCATTGCCATTCTGAAGTTAGGAGCAAGTTTCACATTTTTGCCTAATTTGAATTGAGCACCTACGATGGCTGCTTGTTCGTCTTTAGCGATGTTCCATTCGTCGTTAGAATATAAGTCGTCGAAACGTGCATAGAGTTCTGTGTCTTTAGCTACTTTCATCGAAGCGAACAAAGAATATCCGTATTGGTTCATTCCTGATTTGTATGACGCATTCATCATGTAATTGTATTCTGCACCTACAGTGAATTTGTCGTTTTTGTAACCAGCGAATGCTGCCATATTAATAATGTCTTCTTTGCCTTCTTCAGCACTTGTGTTCAAACCGCTGTACAAACGAACTTGGAAACCTTTGACTGGAGTGAGTGTCACGCCTAAACCGTAATTCAATCCGTTGTCTTTCTGAATTTTCTTGTAACCTTCACCGTTAACGACGATAGCGTCTGCTGAAATCCAGTTGGCGAATTTGTAAGCTACCGACATACCTAAGTCTGCGCTGCTACCGAATTTATATTGGTCTTGGAACGATTTCATGATGTAACGATATCCCCAGAATTTTTCTTGGAAGTTGAACTGTGTTGTTGAAATGAGACCTCCGTTCAATGTCATGTTTCCTTTCTTCCATGATAACATTGCGTTCTTGATGTATGCGATACGCTGCATATCGGAAACGTCGCCTGACTTGCCGATGTCCATCACACTCTTGATAGAGAGTCCGTTGTCTAATTTATATTCATATCCGAGGTATGTACGTTCCAAATCGAAACCTCTGTTATTATTGGCGCCGAAGTTCACGTTGAAATTGCCGAATGTCTGTACTATTGCCTTTCCTTTAGGTTCTTCTACTTTTACGTCTTGTGCGTTTGCACTGATACCGATGCATGCAAAAATTGCTGCTGCGATTAAATTCTTTCTTTTCATCTTGTTAAATTTTAGTTGTTTGTTTAATGTCATTTTTTCGTCTTAATTCTGCCGCAAAAGTATCTTGATAAGATTTCAAAAATGTTACAAAAAGATTAGACTTCGGTTAAAGAAAATTTACGGTTATCATAATTGTTACATTTTTATTAAATCTTGTTTCAGTATATTATTCGTTTTGATATTTCGTGTAATTTTGCCTTCAATTAATATATAAAGGTATATGTCTACTGAACGTATTTTGATAGTCGATGATGAAGAGACTTTATGCGAAGTCCTGAAACTCAATCTCGAAAACGAAGGTTATGATGTTGATATCGCCTTCAGCGCCGAACAGGCTTTGACTCTCGACCTGAAACAATATTCGCTTATCCTTCTCGACATCATGATGGGGGAGATAAGCGGCATCAAGATGGCCAAGATGCTTAAGGCTGATGTCACGACAGCCGACATTCCTATTATATTCTGTACCGCTCGCGACTCGGAAGATGATATGATAATGGGATTGAATATCGGTGCCGACGATTATATCATGAAGCCTTATACCGTGCGTAATGTGATAGCAAGAGTGAAGAGCGTCTTGCGTCGTACTTCAGGACATAAAGGCAATAATGTCGTTCAGAATGAAAAACCTAATATATTAAAGGTAGGCGGACTGCATCTCGACCTGGAGTTCAAACGCTGCATCGTCGATGACGTCGAGGTTAAACTCGCAAGAAAAGAGTTCGAACTTCTGGCTTACCTCATCTCGCATCGTGGCAAGATATGCTCTCGCGAACAGATTCTCAGCAGAGTGTGGAGCGACGAAGTCATCGTCCTTGACCGCACCATCGACGTCAATATCACACGTCTGCGCTCTAAGATAGGCAACTATGGTTCTTATATTGTAACACGTTCAGGTTTCGGTTATGGATTCAGTGATTAAGTTGTCGTACCACAAGCGACTCTTCCTGATGTTGCTTGCTTTTTCATGGACCATAATATTATGCTTCGTGAGTTTCCAGTATCTGCGCGAGAAACAATACAGATCGGAATCTATCAACGTGCAGTTGCAGTTATATAACTTGCATCTTCTCGCGACAATAGACGAAGGTCTGCCATACGAAGATTATATCGCGACAAAAGAACAGCCTTTCGACGACTTGCGCGTGACCGTGATTTCTCTCTCGGGAGCGGTCGTTTATGACAATATGATCTCCATCGATTCTCTCGACAATCACAGCATGCGCCCTGAGGTGTCAGCAGCATTGAAGAAAGGCTCGGGTTATCATATCGGACGACAGTCTGCCAGCGACGGACGTGAGTATTTCTACTCCGCTACGAAAGGAGAAAGAGCAGTGGTCCGCACCGCAATACCATATTCCGCATCATTGCACGAACTCCTCCGCGCCGACTGGACCTTCTTAAGTATCATGATAGCAATGAGTTTCGTTATGGGCGTTTTTGCATATTACGCGACTAAGAGACTCGGCAACAACATCGAGCGACTCAATCGTTTCGCTGCTAAAGCCGATAAAGGCGAGGCATTCGATGAGGCGGAGTCATTCCCTAACGACGAACTCGGTTCCATATCTAACCACATCGTGAAATTGTATGCCCAGCTGCAGCAGACCATCAAAGACAGAGACATCGCTCATGAGGCTGCTATGCGCGAGGAGCAGGAGAAGATACGTATCAAACAACAACTTACGAACAACATCAACCACGAACTGAAGACGCCGGTAGCTTCAATACAGGTGTGTCTTGAGACTTTGCTCTCTGGCATAAACCTTACAGAAGAGAAAAAACAGGAACTGATAGAACGTTGTTACGCCAACAACGAACGTCTCCGTCGTCTTTTGGAAGACGTCTCGCTCATCACCAGAATGGAGAGCGGCAGCCTGCTCATTGGAAAGGAAAGCGTCGCTATAAATCATATCATCGACGAGATGAAAGACGAATTGGATATCATGCCTGAAAACGAACGTCTTGACTTGCATATCGATTTCAATGAAGAAGTCGTGGTGGAAGGCAACCTCTCGCTGATAGGTTCTATATTCCGTAACCTCACGGAAAACGCCATCGCATATTCTGGAGGCAAGAATATCTATATCAGCCTGATCGACGATAACGAAGAATGCTGTACGATACGATTTGAAGATGACGGATGCGGCGTTGACGAGATGCAGCTGCCTCGTCTGTTCGAGAGGTTCTATCGTGTTGACAAAGGACGTTCGCGTCGTCTGGGCGGCACCGGTCTCGGACTCGCCATTGTGAAGCACGCCGTGCAGTTCCATGGCGGCACTATTGCTGTCAGCAACCGTTCAGAAGGAGGCTTGAGGTTTGAGTTCTCATTGAAAAAGTGATTGAGAGGGAAGTCTCTACGGGAAACACCAAATATCAATCAAAGTGCCGAAGGTACGACAGAAAAAATCATCCATATTCTGTTTTTTTTATTGAAAACTGAAAGTTGAAATGGAATAGTTGCGAAGTTGTATAGTGAAAATATGTGATAAACAATAGATAGTCAATTAGTTACCCTCCCATTTTTTTTAAAAAATATTTTTTATAAAGTTTGGAAGTTAGAAATAAAAATATAAACTTTGTGGAACTAAAATTAAAGGTATGGAGAGTGTTAAAAACGACATACAGATTCTAGGGAAAAACAAGTTCATAGAATACGTCTCTCGATAAATCGTCTGATTGAAGAGCTTATCGGGAGATTTTTTTAAGAAATAAATCAAACTACAGATGTGGAAAAATGGGTTCTATCCATTGATGTAGGAAAATTGATAATAAATAGAACCTGTCATTACAAATAAACACACTTATACTACTGTTATGAAGAAAGCATTATTAATTACTGCAATTATGGTGATTGCATCAGTCTTGAAATCACAAGACATAGATGCAGGCTGGTATCTTTTCCCTGATACCTCTAATGTCGATAAATATTGGGGATTAACATCGGTGGTTGAGGCAAATGATGGCAACTATGTAATGCCAATGTATAGCTATTCCAATTATTGTAAATCTAATGATAAATTCCATATACTTAAAATCAGTGCTGACGGTGTGCTTATTGATAAAATGGATTTTGACATTGAAAACGATTATTTGTTGAATGATATCGTTCTTGACACATGGAATGATACTATAAACGTTTTCCTGCATTATATAGGAGTACATCGTAACTGTTCCAAAATAATGCATTCTTATGTTTTGCAGGACTTTACATTGACAGGTTTTAGGGAAATATGGTCGGCAGATTTTGAAAAACCGATGACTACTGATTTGTTGGGAAATTTTAGACCATTGATTGACAATGAAGGCAATAGAACAATATCTTACACATATTCCAGCGACGAGGTCTCAAATGTATATCCTGAATACGGGAAAATTCTTTTCCTAAAATTAGATGTCTCTTGTAATGTGATATTTGAAAAATGGCTGGATTGTTCTGAATTGAATTATAACCACATGAGTATGGTATGCTATACATTCAATGAAGACACCACCAATTATAATGTGATGCTGAAATTAGACAAATCTCCATGGAATTGCCAATATGTTCTTGACAATGAATTCAATCTTATAGATACACTATATTATGAAAAAGAAAGTGGAATGAATTACTGGGAATTTTCGGATCAGCAAGCATATAGTCAAAATCCCAACAATGGAAAAATATACTGTATGACACATGTCGCTCACCCGACAATGAAGTATGAACTTGCTGTATTTATGCTAGACAAGACAAATATGAAGGTTAAAATGATGCAATGCACAGATACTCCAGATAATATATGTAATACTACTGGACTAGGCAATTTCTTGGCATATTCAAAAAAAGGCGATATTTATGGAATGGGAATTTATGATTGGGATTATCATTCAAATAACTCGGCAAAGTATGAATGTAAATTGTATTTAGTACGCTTCGACGAAAATCTTAAAAAATTGGATGAATGGTTTTATGAAATCGAAGAGGAATATTTGCATTATTTTGATCATATTTATTGTACGGAAACAGATGATATTGTTGTTACAGGAAGAGTTGTTAAAGATCGAATAGGTAAACCTTGTATCGTCAAATTCCCTGCTTCAGCATTCAATCCCGACAACATCGAAGAAGCTCACGCTCATGGTTTGAAATACGCTATTGCTTATCCAAATCCAGGCGGCGATGTGATGAACATAAGAACTGGTTTAAGAAATGCTGTTTTAACTGTTTATGATTTACAAGGAAGAAAAATCCATGAAGAAGAAATAACAGATGATGTTACATCAATAGACGCTTCTAATTGGCAAAGTGGAACTTACGTTTGGAAATTAGGAATTAGGAATGAGGAATTAGGAATGAAGGAAGTGGAGAGTGGAAAGTGGGTTAAGTAGGAATTGAGGAACTGAGGAACTAAGGATCTAAGGAACTGAGGAGAGTCGGTCACTGAGCCTGTCGAAGTGCCAACTCCATTACCACATTACTAGAAAAATTTTGAATTAACATTAAAAAATTACAATTACTTATGGAAATCAAGAATAATATTATCTCAATGTTTACATTAATAACTCTGCTTTTAAGCGGAGTTAATAGTGTATTTTCACAGGAATGGGAGGCGGTTTATTATAGCGATGAATTTGCTAGTGGTTGCGATTACAATGAGGCTATTGAATTGTCAAACGGCAATGTATTAGCAGCTTCCTTGAACTATCCGGTGAACCTCGTTGGAATGATGTTTTCAACACAGCCAACATTGTCTCTTATTTCTTCTGAAGGAGAAGTGTTGTACAGAAATATGTATGTGAAACCGGGACTCTGTGAAACGACTTGGCCTTATCTCTTTGAGAAAAACGGAGAAATGTATTTCCTCACATCATATAGTCCTGACCATGATGTAAACTCCGATAATTATTTCAAGAATTTCGATAATCCACCTACGGACGCTGTTTTAGGACTATATAAGCTAGATGATTGCCTTAATATAGCTAAAAGTTATGAGCATATTTATCCTATAGACACCTTTGAAAGAAGAGATGAATTATGGTATGATTTTCTTAATTATTATTGTGGATATTTGTATGTTTATTCCGCATTTGAAGATGATGGCAACATAACAGGTTCTTATATCAGACTGGAAAGCGTTTCTGATAAACCGTCAGAACGCGATTCTATTTACTTCTTCAAAATGGATTTTGAAGGGAATTTTTTGCTTAGAAAAGGATATGAGTTACAACCACGACACGGAATGACAATGTTAAGTTGTAATAGACAGCAGATGGTTAAAACAGATGACGGATATATTGTCTATTACAGAGGTGTCTCTCTTGATTATCATGGCACTGTAGAATATTACGATAACGATTTTAATCACATAACGACAAAATACGTTCTAATGCCTGGGTCTCCTGGTTGGTTTGATGATGCATTGTATAAACATTGTGTTATGCGTAGCAATCACAATACTACGTACGTCTCGACAATGCATTACAAGCAACCAACCGAAGGTGGTAAGCAAGTGGCAGATATAAGATTGTATGAATTTGATGATGATGTGAATAATTCTGGCGAGTTGATACCTGTTCTTAATTATATTGAAAGAAGCGCTCCTGATAATGATTATACAGCGCTGCGTTCTATGGATATGACAAAAGAAGGTGATATTTATTTTACGTATTCATTAAATTGTGGTTTTGAAGGTGATAATTATGATTCATGGATAATGATAGAAAGACTGGATTCTGATTTTGATACTTTAGCGACATATTTCTATAATGAAGCAGGAGTGTATAATAGGTCAAGTTGTCTGACTGCAACAAAAGACGATGGACTTTTACTTGTTTCACTTTCGTATAATGTAAATAATATATACAACCGCTGGTCAAAAGTCTCCAAATTCCCTGCGTCAGCCTTTGGAATTGACAACATCGAAGAAGCTCACGCTAATAATCTTCATCTTGCTGTCGCTTATCCTAATCCGGGCGGCGATGTGATGAATATAAGAACAGGTTTGAAAAATGCTATTTTGTCTGTTTATGATTTACAAGGAAGAAAGATCCATGAGCAGGAAATAACAGACGATCTCACTTCGGTAGATGCTTCTAATTGGCAAAGTGGAACTTACGTTTGGAAATTAGGAATTAGGAATGAGGAATTAGGAATTAAGGAAGTGGAAACGGGGAAATGGATTAAATAAAATTAGCTTCTATCTCGCGAATTCTTCTTATCTTTGCACCTCTTCAATTGTTAATTGTCAACATTCAACTTATAGTTTTCAATTTTCAATTGCATCAGGTCCCGTAGTTAAACGGATAGAATGAAGGATTCCGGTTCCTTAGATTTGGGTTCGATTCCCAACGGGACTTCAAAAGAAAACGCCAACTGATTGATTATCGATAGTTGGCGTTTTTCTTTTGCATATTTTTTTTACCATTTGTCCACATCGCAGTTTCATGCAAATGAGCGACAGGGATAATGGTGTTAATGTTTTTTTAGTAGCACCTTTGCGTTAGGGATTGGAGCGGCATCCTTTGCGAGCGAAGTGATAACGCAGCGAGCAAAGATATAGCGGAAAGCCCGGCGGCGGAGCTGGAAGCGGAGCCGAAACGCCCAAGAGAAAGACAACAAGACTACAAGACAACAAGTTGTTTTAAGAGCTATATGATTGAAAGAAAGGCGAAAGGATTCCAAGAAAAACATAAAGCATGCAAAAGTTTTAATTGTTAATGACAAAAATTATTTAAACGGGAAATTTATAGAAGTCCTCTTAAATCTCAGAAAAGTGTAGAGTAGTTGGAAAGTTGAAATAAAGAAAAAGAGCGCTACTTTAAAGCAGCACTCCTTCTTGTAGTCTTGTGGTCTTGTAGTCTTGTAGTCTTATTACTTCACCGAAACCTGTTTCACAACAACGCCGTTTTCTGTAGTGACGCGCACGAGATAAATGCCGTCCTTATATTGTGTCATGTCGATGATTTCCTTCTCGCTGCCGACTTCCTTGTCATAAACCACCTGACCTAAAGCGTTGACGATGCAGATGTGGTTCATGTTTTTGGCTTCTATGTTCAAGTAAGCGTTTGCAGGATTTGGGTAAACCATAATGTCGTTGATGGCGTTTTCTTCAACAGCGACATTGCTGATTGTCACGGACTGAGGGCAAGTCATGAAATAGTGAAGTTCGTCTTTTGGACCGCTGTAAACCACTCTGATTGTATATTCGTCGCCGTTTTGCGCGTCAGCGTCGTGGTATTCTTCTTCCTTTACGAGAGGAGAGAGGAGTTCGCCGTTACGATATAAGATGGCGCCGATCACCTCGCTGATGACAGGTTCGTCAGCTTCGCCGATGTATGCGCGAACCATCCATGTGTAAGCAGGATAAGAGACGTACATGAGGTCGAGCCATCCGTATCCGTCGTAGTAGATCCAGCGTCCGTTGGCGTTGCCTTGGTCGGCACATCCTGCTGCAGGCTGAGCGCCGTTGATGTTAGTGAAGACAACCCATACGTTTTTGTCGCCGCTCAATACGACTGCGTTTGTCAATGTTATTTCGTGAAAGTCTTGAGTGCCAGCGCATGAGAAAGCTTGTTTATGTAACAAGGTGCCAGGTTCAGTGGTGCCGCCTTCGTAGATCTCAACTTCGCCCTCGAAGCTTTCAACGTCGTATAAAGCGACCTTTGTCATTGTCTGACCGGCATATTGAGCGATGTCGGAAGCAGGGAACATGATAGCCCATTTGAAAGACTCGAAGTTGACGCCGTCGTAGGTGAGACCGATGCGTTCGGCGTAAGTGCCGTTGTCGTATTTAAGCCAGCTGCCATCTTTTGCAGATTTATCACCTTTATATATTGCAGGCAATGTCCAGCTTACGACGCCCACGTTATCAATAAATTCCGCTTTAAGGTCATAAGCGCCGACATAGTCGTCGCAGTTGGCTTTTGTCCAGATGTAGTTCTTTGGATAACCGGCGCCGTCGGTATAGACAGGGATGACTGTCGTTGTATATTCCTGTCCGTCGACGAGGTTTTCATGTTGGAAGTAAGGGACGCTCAAGTCGTTGTCAATCAGTTCGCCGTCTAGGTAAATCTGATAAGAAGTCAAGGAAGTGTTAGTGTCTTCGTCCCACATTGCCCATCCGGTAGGAGAGACGTACAAGTTGTTGACTTGAGCGTTAGCTGAGAAAAAAGCGAGTAAGCACAAGAGTGTAAGAGTGAATGATTTTTTCATAATGATATTTTAAATTAAATGAATAGTTAAATTGTTTGCAAATATAATAAAGAAGAGCGTGATGTGCAAGATGAATTTTACAGGAAAGATATCTTAATGATAATTAACATAAGTTACATGGTTTTATTAAGACGTTCTTAAAAAATGTTAAAATCATAATATTGTCATGTGAAACGCTTGACAAAAGGATATTAAAAGATGTAGTTTTGTATGATAGTATAGATTTTGAAGATTAAAAAAAAGAAATCCGCACTGCTGCGCAATATGTCGGGATGTTAAATTTTGTTAATTTTTATTTGGTTTTTTGTGATAAAAATCATTACATTTGTCGCAAAGAAAAAACGGAAATAAAAATGAGATAAAAGTTTAAAATAGACATATTGAAGTAAGTGTTTACTTATTGCTAGTACATTTCTGAAAATCGCCAAAAAATAAGAACGAGTACAGCTGCAATTAAGTAAAGCTTCGCACGCATGTGCGGACTTTCTTATTTGTGTACTCAGGCGTTTGGCGATGCCCCAGAAATGCGAATAAGATTAGTTCGCACTTTTTTTATTAATAAACCTGAAAACTACAAATAAATAATAATTCATTAACACAAACCGATGCGCCGATGGGATATAACCGGTAAAACAAACAATGAAAAAAACTTTATTCTTAGCTTTAATGCTTGTGATTGGTGCAACGGTTTTTGCACAACAACAAATGGCAACCCTTAACCATAACGACTCCATTAGCATGTTCTATGGATCCAACGCATTCGTTGACGCTCATAATGCAGCCGTGGCAGGTGATATTGTAACATTGTCATCAGGTACTTTTAAATCTTGCGATATTACCAAGGCTATTACCATACGTGGTGCAGGTTTCTATTATGATTCTATAGCAATGACTCATCCAACTATCATTATAGGTAATTTAAATTTATTAAGTCCTAATGATTCTATACAAAATCTAGTGATGGAAGGTATTAATGTAAAAAACACAATGTATTATTATAACGTTGGTAATGCAAAGTTTAATAGATGTTATATTGATAGTTGGATGTATATAAAATATAATAATGGTTATGCTAAATGCTACGATACTGAATTTGTTAATTGTATAATAAAAGAAATTAAAGAGAATCCTTCTGTACCTTCTTCATATAGCTTTGTAAATTCTGTATTGTATCATAGTTATATGGATAATGATAATGTTACTTTGCTAAATTCCATTCTGATAATGCAACATAGCCACTGCAATACAATTGCGTATAATAGTATCATTGTAAATAATTGGCTAGCTTCTTTGCAAAGAGAAGCAATTGCATATAACTGCATTTTAATTAAAAATGGTTTTAGCAGTGTGTGGGAAAATCCTAATAACAGCACAAATAAAACTGTTGAAAACCTATCCGATGTTTTTGAAACATTACGTAATACAGATAGAGCACATAATGCTACTAATGAATTCTCTATCGACGAGCGTTACATACTTAAAGAAGAAATAGCTACTTCTTTCTTAGGTAATGACGGCACTGAAGTGGGTATCCACGGCGGTATGCTCCCATTCGACACAAGACCTTATTACATGGTAGTGAAGAAATGTATCGTAGCTAAGAAATCTACCATAGACGGTAAACTCAGCGTAGATATTGAGGTAATGGTTGAAGAATAACAAATAAAATCTTATAGCAATGAAACGCTGCATATTATTATGCTTCTGCTTGTTGCTGTCGTCGTATCTCTTCTCGCAGAATGTCTATACTTATCAGTATTGGTTTGATGATAAGTATGAGGACAAAGTAACTGCCACTTTCAACGACAGCATAATGCAGGCGGATTTGGATGTGGGGAGCCTCAAAGGTGGCTTGCACTTCATCAATATTCATGTAAAAGATACTTCCAACGTATGGTCGGTTCCGCAGTCTTTTATGTTCATAAAGATGGCAGAAATGGTATACGACAGCACCGGAATGGTTTCTAACCTTCAATATCACTGCTGGTTCGACCAAGATTACTCTTCTAAGCAGAGCGGTGCTTTAGGCAATGGTCATATCATGCTTGACGTAACAGAACTTTCTGACGGAATGCATACCGTCAACGTGATGCTTAAGAACGGAAAGACTTATACCGCAGCTCAGTCGTATATGTTTATCAAGGTTGCCGAGATACAACAAGACACCGTCGGCATGGGAACTAATCTTCAATATCAATGTTGGTTCGATCAGGATTATTCAGGCAGACAGACTGGTGCTTTGGGTAACGGTCATATCATGCTTGATGTCACGGATCTTTCCGACGGCATGCACACTGTTAATGTGATGCTGCAAAACAACAAGAGTTATTCAGCTCCGCAATCCTATATGTTCATTAAGATTGCCGAGATGCAGCAGGATACTGTCGGCATGGGAACTAATCTTCAATATCAATGTTGGTTCGATCAGGACTATTCCGGCAGACAGACTGGCGCTTTGGGCAATGGTCATATCATGCTCGATGTCACGGGACTTTCCGACGGCATGCATACTGTCAATGTGATGTTAGAAGGAAATATGATGTCATCTCCGATGTCTTATATGTTTATCAAGGTCGCTCCTTCGGTAGGAACGGAGCCTCTTCAATATCAATGCTGGTTCGACAGAGACTATTCCACTTTGCAAAGCGGAATGCTTGGCAGCGGAGTCTTTAATTTAGATGTGAGCGAACTATCCGACGGACTTCATACCGTGAACATTCAGCTTTATAACGGAACTTATACCGCGCCGAGCAGTTATATGTTCTACAAACTGCCTCTTGGAGGAACGAAGATAAAACGTTGGGAATATTTCCTAAATGGAGATTATGAAAATAGAGAGAGAATAGACATGGATCCTGCTTTAGCAGATCTCTCGATAATGACACTTCTTCCTGTCGAGTCGCAGCCAATAAGAAGTATGTGCTTCGAGTATGACGCCAACGGTGGTGAGCCTGTCATCTACGCTAAGAACGAGATAACATTCCGCTTCTGGGCTACCGATGATCGTTTCATCGACAGGACACACTTCTATGTAGATGAAAACGTGAAGCAAGAAGTGGTAGCAGATGAGTTTGCGCAGAACACCTCAGAACTGATAATGAAGCCAGGAGAAAACGAAATCCGTTGGTTTAAGGTAATGGCGCAGGTAGGAGACTCTTTGACATTCAAGGCAGACAAAGCATGTAGTTTGCAATTGTTCTCACCATCGGGTGAAGAAGTCTATAACGTCTCAGGACAAGAGTCTATGAGATACGGCGGACGTCATGCCTGGGAAGATGGCTATTATTATTTAGCTGTTCATGATGTTATGGGAAGCGGCAGCACTGTGAATGTGTCGTATCAGTTCATCTATAAATACGCTATCCTTGCATGGGATGCTAAGAATATTGGCAATGGAGGCGTTTCAACAGTTACTGTACAAGGCAACGGTTTTAACAGTTTAGTTGATGCTTATTTGGTTAACAGTAATAATGATACGATAAAAAGCATTTTCATAGGTCATGAGAAAAATACTACAACTACTTTATCATTTGATTTTTTAGATAAGCCATTAGGCAAATATGAACTTATTGCAGATTTTTATAATGAGATAATCAGGGTTAATAACTTCTTAACTGTTGAAGAGCCAAAGGAAATAGAACTCGACACAGATGTCTCATACGCATCATCATTTTTAAGAGGGACGACTACTACTTATACATATAATATAACAAATAAAGGTAATATGTCAGCATATTCGATACCTCTATATTTATATTTATCGACACCGTATGAAGATGGCATATCTCGTGTAGATATTGAAGGTTTAGGTCTTAAATCTATTATATCAGAGATGGATTTGGATTCACTATCTGCTAATGATTTAGAATTATATAGAAATTGGGCAGATGAGGTGGCTGACACTTACTATTTCATTACACTAAATTCAGTTGATGAAGAGACTGGAGAACCTGTAGTTGTCAAGAGTAATTATTTCTTTGTGAATTTTGCTCCTAATGAAACAAAGACCATAAAAGTACATATTAATTTAAAAGATGGTTATAGTGAAGCTGTTGATGTTTGGATGTCAACACCTGAGATAATAACTCCTTTGACATTGAATAATACAAGAGGTTTTAAGGACCATTATTGTTGTGTGAAAGATAAGTATTCTTGTGTAATAGATGTTGTATGTACTGGAATAGATATAGCAGCAATAGTTACATCAGCAGCAGCATTACCATCGTCAGCAGCACTTGAAGTCGCAGGTTGTATTTGTGGTGCTTTGTCAATTATGAATTCAAATTTGAGTACAACATTATGTGAGGAAGATGGTGATGTGGAAGATTTTCTTCACAAAACTATGAACGTTAATTCCTGGGTTGGAACCGCAACATCATGCGCAGAAAAAATATTAAGTAGATGGTTGGGTAAATTTAAAGCATTTACAGCTACAAAGGAAATAATAGGTAAAATAACATCTACAATTTCCATATCTGGAAATGGAGTCCTTATATACGATTGTACAAAAGCTTTTACAGAAAAGAAGCCTAATTGTCCGCCTCAAGATCCACCTCAAGGTGGTAGTTCAACTCCAGTTAACTCATTAGACCCTAACGACATCTATGGTTATACCGCTGAGTCGGGAAGTAAGTTCATGCGTCAGGAGATTCAGAAGATCAACTATGAGATAGAGTTTGAAAACGATACTACTTTGGCTAATGCTGCCGCTCATACAATAGTGGTGACAGATACCTTAGACATCAACCATTTCGAGCTTGCTTCTTTGGAAACTCATGGCGTTACAATAGGCGAGAAGATTCTGCAAGTCGATGGCGAACAGAACTTCGTATATACATTAGACTTGCGTCCGGAGATTAACGTAATCGCTCAGATAGAGCAGGAATATGATGCTGAGACGGGTATCATCAAATGGACTATATCTTCATTAGACCCGATGACGATGGAACCTTCAACAGACCCTGACCAAGGTGCTTTGCCTGTGAACTACTACGGCGACGGCGTAGGTACGTTGAACTATAGCGTCAGACTTAAAGATTATTTCGACGACGGCACTGAGATAAGCAACAGAGCTTGCATCGTCTTCGACCTTGAAGCAGCAATAGTGACACCGACATGGACAAACATCGTTGATGCTGTAAATCCTACCTCACAGATTGAAGAAGTGGTTCCATTCGCAGATAGTCTGAGATTCGTCTTCAACTCAGAAGATATGCGCTCAGGCGTATGGTATCACACACTATATCATCGCAACGATTCCACCAACATGGAATGGGATGTTCTCAAGACTCGCATCTTCGAAGATTCTTACACAATGAAACTCGAAAGTCTGCAAAACTCAGAATATCTCGTTATGGCGACAGACTCGGCAGGTAACAACGAGACAAAGGCTTTTGAATCGGAATATGTATTCACATTAGATTCCTTGAATTATTACGAACTTGTAGCATATACGACAAACGAAGATTGCAAAGTGTTAGGTTCGGGAACATACGTCGAAAACAGCGGCATTGAGATAGAGGCTGTTCCTTCAGAAGCATATCACTTCGTACAATGGAACGATTTCGTCAACGACAATCCTCGAACAGTTCATCTCACACAAGATACCACCATCATGGCACAATTTGCAATAAATCAATATGAAGTTACACTTGCTGTTCAGGATAGTCTGATGGGAACGGTGAGCGGAGCCGGTATTTATGAGCATGACCAAATTGTGAATGTTGTTGCAGACGAAAACAAAGGTTATGTATTCCTTTATTGGTTGGAAAGCGACACCATCGCATCTACTGAAGTGGAATATAGTTTCAATATTAAATGCGACAGAAATCTTACCGCTGTATTCGGTCCTGCCGACGCACATTACACCATGCTCAAAAAAGGATGGAACTGGTATTCTACATACATCGATGTACGTCGTGAAAGCGGTTACGAAAAACTCACCGACGGCTTGAATACAAACGGAGTGATTATTAAGTCACAAACCAAGTTCGCTACATATTATGAGGACTACGACATTTGGGACGGAAGTCTCACCGAAATCGATAACAAGAATATGTATATGATTGATATGTCGGCAGAACATTACCTTATGATGGATGGTAGTATAAGCTACGTATCACAGACAGAGATGACATTAAAACCAGGTTGGAACTGGATAAGTTATCCTATCGACAAGAGTCAAACCTTGGCAAGAAGTCTTAAAGATTTCAAAGCAAAAGACGGCGATTACATCAAGTCACAGACAGGTTACGCCACATATTATGAAGGTTACGGCTGGGATGGCTCATTGTTGACATTAGATCCAGGTCAGGGTTATATGTACAAGAACAATGATACTATAGAAAAGACCTTGACATATTCTAAGTCGTATGTGAGAAAGGCCATGGTAAATAATATCACAACAGATGGCAATCATTGGCAAGCTGACGTGAACAAGTATCCTAACAATATGAACATCACTGCTGTGCTTTCAATTGATGGAGTAGAGCAAAAGTCGGATAATATTGAGATAGGAGTCTTTGCTAATGGAGAATGTCGTGGTAGTGCCAGAGCCGTTTATAAAGAAGTTGTTGATAGATATATTTTCTTCTTGACGGTTTATGGAGAAGGAAATGAAACTCTCACATTCAGAATGTATGACACAGATTTGAATTATGAATATCCTCAGTCGGCTGAGACATTTACATTCAGTATGAATGCTATAATGGGTGATATGAACAATCCATACATTATTGATTATTCTACAGTAGATGTTGAAGAGAATGAACAGCCTGTAATGACCGATAACATTTATCCAAATCCTGTAAACAAGAAAGAGACAATCTATCTTAATAAAAATTATGAAAAGGTTGAAGTGATAAATTCTTTAGGTATGATTGTGAAATCGTATGAAAATACCGACAGAATTGAAGGTATAAGAGAATCTGGAATTTATATCGTCAAGACCTTCGATGGTAAAACAATAGTTTATAACAAATTAATAGTAAAATAATGAAGAAGTTTTTTGTAACATTAGGCATCATTATGATTGCTAAGTTCGCGCATTGTGCCGACAATTATTGGAAGGTTAATCCGTCGGCATACGAATTTAACATGAACGTGACGGCGTCGGTTTACATTGACGATGTCGAGCAGCAAGATGCGAATCTTGAAATAGGAGTTTTCTATGGAGAAGAATTGAGAGGCAGTGCTCTGCCTCGCCTTTCTCCATTGGTGAGCAAATACATCTACGACCTTACAATCTATTCTGACGAGACCTGTGAGTTGTCGTTTAAATTGTATGACCATAATACGAATACAGTGTCCGACTTGGTTTGCGAGCAGATACTTACATTCGATGCAAACGGAACAGAAGGCAACGCTTTTAATCCTTACGTGATAAATTTCGTAACTCCAACACCAGCCATCACCTTCACCGGTGACGGCTCTTGGAGCGAAAGTTCTAACTGGCTCAATTCAATAATGCCTACAGAAGATGATGATGTTGTCATTGATGGAACTGCAATCATTTCTGATGAAATAAGCATTAATTCATTAATCATCAATGAAGGCAAGTCATTGACAATTCAAGACGATGGTGTCTTGACAGTTGTCGGAGCAATCGACAATACCGACTACGACGCTTTGATAATTGAAGACGGTGGTCAGATTATCCAGAGAAATGAGAATGTTGCTGCGACATTCAAGAAGAATATCGTTAATCCAAGTTTATGGAGCAATCCTGTGAGCGGATGGCAGTTTATTTCTTCTCCTATGATTGATGCTGCGACAGAATGCTTTGTTTCAACAGAAGGCGATTATGACTTATATAAGTTTGATGGAGAGGAAGACCTTCAATGGATTAACTATAAAAACCATAATGACTTTGAAGATACATTCACATCAGGCATCGGTTATATAGCTTCATACGAAAAACAAGATGTTGCTACATTCCAAGGAACTCTTAATAATGAGACAGAATATTTCGATTTCGGAATAAGCTATAACTCCAACAATGAGTGGGCTAATTTCTATCTTCTTGGTAATCCTTTCAGCTTTGATATCGATTGGGAACTGATGGATGCCTACAGAATAGAGGATGGCTTTGCTACATTGGATGCCAATACAGGTGCATATATTTATAATGTAGAAGGATATATTAAGGTGGGAGAAGGATTCCTCGTTTGTGCAAGCAGAAAAAATGCTGCTCTTGAATATATCGCATCGGCAAAGTCAAGAAGTGCAGATTATGAATATATCAATATCATCGCATCGGGTAAAGGAACTTCAGATAATGTCATAGTTCGTTTTGGAGAAAATGAAAGTATAGGATTCCCTAAAATTGAAAATATAAATCCAGATGTCGCTAATGTCTATGTGAAAAATGACAACATTCGTTATGGTATCTTCAATTGCGATGCAGAATTGAAAGAGATTCCTCTTTGTTTTGATGCAAAAGAAATGGGTAAATACACAATCAATGTTAATGTTAGTGGCGAATTCGACAATGTGATTTTAGTTGACCGCATGACTGGCATTGAAACTAATCTTTTAATAGAAGACTATACATTTACATCAAGAAGCAATGATGATAAAGAGCGTTTTATCTTGAAATTGGGAAATAGCCAACAGTCAACAGATAACGGACATTTCGCATATCAATCAGGAGAAGAATTAATCATCGATGCAGAAGGAATAATTCAAATTGTTGATATGATGGGAAGAACCGTCATTACAGAAGAAAATCATGATGGAATAATCAATATATGTGGATTGAAAAAATCTACATATATAGTACGCTGCGTAAATGAAAATGAAGTAAAAACCCAAAAAATAGTTGTGTTATGAAAAAGAAATTATTGACAGCTATATTTATAATGATATTAGGATGTAGTTCTTTGTTTGCACAAAAAGACGGATTCTTTACATCAAATTATTCAGAATATAGAGAAGATAATGGTTGGGGCATGGAAATGCCATTATTGCCAGGCTCACATGGATATCATGGAGATTATTCGTGTGAAGAAGTCCCTCTTGGAAACGGATTATTACTTCTTGTAGCTTTTGCAGTATTAAGGGGGAGAAAGTCAGATGATTGATAGAAAATCATTACTGAACGATCTTTAAAAATATATAAACGAGAAATTCTCGGCTGTTAAAATCAACGGCCGAGTTTTTTTGCCCATAATACTTAGCCTTTCGCCCTTAGTCTTCTCAAACAAAAACTTCTTGTAAATTGTTCTTTTATATATGAAAGAAAAAATGTAACTTTGCAAAATCTTTTTGAATCATCATTATGCGTCTCGAAAAGAGTTTGAAATTTCTTCAGATATCTTGAAATTCTGAGGTTTTGAGTTTCTGAGATTCTGAGGTTTTTAAAAAGGTTCATTGAATTTTGGGGTTGACCGGTTTTGACAGCTTGTAGAATGGTCATGTAAGCATGCTGAGCCTCGCAGTGACGCTCATAAATCTTGACTGCAAAAAATTAATTGGCGAAAATACTTACGCTCTCGCTGCTTAATCGAAGAACAGTAGATTGAAGCTTCATTCGTCCACAAGGTGGATGAACGAGACATCTCGCGGATGGATCCTCCTGATTCCGGTCCGGGTACGAGGTGCTCATCAATTTCAGGATAGCGATGTGGAAACTCCGTACGCATAGCGAAACTTAGGAGATAAGGTCATGTTTAGGGTGTTTGTTTCCTTGCATGATTCGAAAACCAACAACAAAATAAGCATGTAGAAAGCATGGGTGTTCCTTGTTTGGACGAGGGTTCGACTCCCTCCAGCTCCACAATTTTAATCTTTTAAAAAATAAAACTGCTGATTATCAATAAGTCAGCAGTTTTTGTTTTTTATATACCTACTATATTTCGTTATTTTTCGTTCAAAATTTGCGAAAACTATGGAGACTAAAGAAAAGAATATTAAAATACAATATATAACATAAGAAATATTAAATCTCCTGTGAAAAAAAACTTATCTTTGTAGTCGAAAAAACTGTCACATTGTGACATAAATTCCGAATAGAATGAAAAGAATTGAAAGACAGAAATACTTGGACGAATTGATTTCACTGAAGGAAAATGGTATGATAAAAGTCATAACAGGAATGCGTAGATGTGGTAAATCGTATCTTTTGTTTGAGATTTTTTCATCATACTTGGAGAATAATGGAGTTGAATCGAATCATATCATAAAGATTGATTTGGAGGATTACAAGAACAAGTCGCTAAGGAATCCGGATAATATTTATGAATATGTAGAAAGTCGTATAGTTGACAATGATACTTATTACATTCTTCTTGACGAAGTGCAAATGCTTGATGATTTTGTTGATGTTTTGAATGGATTTTTGAAAAAACAAAATGTAGATATTTATGTGACGGGAAGCAATGCTAAGTTTTTGTCAAAGGATGTTATTACTGAATTTAGAGGAAGAGGATTTGAAATACGAGTGTATCCGCTTAGTTTTAGCGAATATATGTCAGCCTATCAAGGTTCGTTGCAATTAGGAATTAACGAGTATATGTTGTATGGAGGACTACCTCAAATCTTGTCACATAAGACTGATGAACATAAGACTTTGTTCTTGAAGTCCTTATTTGAAGAGACTTATATAAAAGATATAAAGGATCGTTATAATATAAAGAAGGATGATGATTTAGAAGAGTTGATAAATATAGTAGCTTCAGGGATAGGAACATTGACAAATCCAAATAAATTATCTAATACATTCAAGAGTGAAAAGAAGTCTGTCATATCGTATGATACAGTGAAAGATTACATAGAATATTTATGCGATTCTTTTCTCGTTGAAAAATCAACACGTTATGATGTAAAAGGAAAGAAATATATCAATTCTCCATATAAGTATTATTTTATGGATTTAGGGTTGCGCAATGCCCGCCTAAACTTTAGACAGTTTGAAAAAACTCATCTGATGGAAAATCTTATTTACAACGAGTTGAGAATACGTGGATATAATGTTGATGTTGGTGTTGTACCTTCTGTAATAAGAGATAGTGAGGGAAAACAACAGCGTTCCAATTATGAAATAGATTTTGTGTGCAATGCAGGTAGCAAACGCTATTATATACAATCTGCATATCGCATGGAAACAGATGATAAGATTAAACAAGAAAAATCATCATTATTAAAAGTTGACGATTCATTTAAAAAAATTATAGTAGTTGGAGATGAAATGCCAATTACAAGAGATGATAACGGTATTACTATAATGAATGTTTATGATTTCTTATTGAAATCTAACTCTTTGGAATTGTAGTAGATATACGACAATATGGAAACTAAAGAAAAGAAAAAATCATCCAGCTCCACTTTAAAAATTGCACAAAAAAAACACTAATATATTTCGATTATGTTAGTGTTTTTTTTGTTTTTTTATTTTAAATTTGTGCAGGCTTAATTAAACTTTAAAATTATGTTTGGACGAGACGATATGTCACGCGACGAATTGTGGCAACAAGATTATGATTTTTATATGAATACCGGTGAACTGTCTGAATTCTTTGAAGATGAGGATGATTACGAATATGATGAGGATGATTATGGCAATCCAAAGAACAACAAACAATCTCAAGAGGATACAGGGCGTAACATACAAGGAGTGCTTGTTGCAATAGTCTTGATATCGATTATGGTCTATGCTCTATGGGCTGCTATATCTGAGATGTAATTAAAAGACTTTTATTGTAAAATGGCTTTTTGGCCGCTCACTAATCCCCATGCTATAACTCTCAACTTCTAATTCCTAATTAACCAGCGGTCTCGCGTATTTCCTTACATCATCTCCGTCGATTTCACTTCCGCATAATATCACCAATCTCTCAATGACATTATGCAACTCGCGGATGTTTCCTGTCCATCGATATTTCTGCAGTTCTTCAATAGCGTCTTGTGTGAACGCAGGTGCTGCTTTGCCCATTTCATCTGAGATGTTTTCAACGAAATATCTTACAAGTTCAGGGATGTCGTCCAATCTCTCGCGCAATGGCGGCACGTTGATGATGATGACGCTTAGTCTGTGATAAAGGTCTTCTCTGAAGTTGCCTTTCTTTATCTCTTCCTTGAGGTTCTTGTTCGTTGCGGCGATGATTCTCACGTTGACGTTGATCTCGCTTTCGCCGCCAACGCGTGTTATCTTGTTTTCCTGTAATGCTCTCAGCACCTTGGCTTGTGCCGACAGACTCATGTCGCCGATCTCGTCCAGGAATAATGTGCCGTTGTTGGCGAGTTCAAAGTCGCCTTTCTTCAGTTTTATTGCCGATGTGAAAGATCCTTTCTCGTGTCCGAAGAGCTGACTTTCAATCAATTCAGATGGTATCGCGGCGCAGTTTACCTCGATGAAAGGAGCGTAGGAGCGGTTGCTTAACTCGTGGAGTTGGCGTGCCACTAATTCCTTGCCTGTTCCGTTCTCGCCCTCGATGAGGACGCGAGCGTGGGTAGGAGCGACTTTCTCAATCATATCATGAATTTCCATCATAGGTTTGGAACTGCCAATCATCTGATATTGTCGGCTTACAGCTTTCTTGAGAACTTTCGTCTCGGTGATAAGTTTGGATTTGTCCAGTGCGTTGCGCAATGTGATGAGCAGTCGGTTGAGCTCTGGCGGTTTTGCTATATAGTCGAAGGCGCCTTTTTTTATTGCCTCAACGGCAGTGTCTATGGTGCCGTGACCGGAAATCATGATGATAGGAGCGTCGGTGATTTTCTTAGCTTCTTCCAGAAACTCGATGCCATCCATCTGTGGCATCTTGATGTCGCACAATATGGCGTTGTATTCGTTTTCCTTAACTAAAGGAAGAGCCTCCACTGCCGAAGCAGCATCGTCAACCTGATATTGTTCGTGCTCCAAAATTTCGCGTAAGATACGGCGGATTGCAGGTTCGTCGTCTATGACTAAAATTCTTGCCATGGTTATTTCGTTGGGAAGAGTCGAATTTTCTTTAATCTATAACTTATTACAGCGTTATGTTTTCTTAACAAATCACCGCCGAGAACTCCGTCGATAGGCGGAAGTTTTATCATCTCGTATGATGTGTTGATGTTGGAAAGGTCCATCGCGACAGCCTGATAGTCGTTTATCTTCAAATCGCCGAAACAGAGATTTTCTATAGTGAAGATAAAACTTGATATGTCGGTGCCTCCGATGCCTGCCGATAGTCCTTCCTTCTCGGCGAACTCTGGATTGTTGGTGTAATTTAATATCCTGTCTTTGTCGAAAACTGTCCTTGATGCGCCGGTATCCACAACGAAGCGAGCGGTACGGCCGTTGATAAATCCTTCCGTCACGATGTGAAAACCATCACCATCGATGTTTATTATATTAATAGGTATTTCAATCATTGTTTATAATTGGCTAAAGACGAAAGTCTAAAGTCTAAAGTTTATTTTGTCCTTAGCCTTTAGACATTTGTCTTTTGTCTTTTAAAAGTTCGGTCTAAGAGCGTATTTATGATAGAATTCTTCAATGATGTCCACTGCTTCTTCAACGGTGTCGACGATATGGAAGATATTAAAGTCACTTTCGCTTACCATTCCGTCTTTCAACAATGTGTTTTTAAACCAGTCGTTGAGCGGTTCCCAGAACTCTTTTCCAACCATGATAATAGGGAATGAAACGAGTTTATTGGTCTGTATCAATGTTATTGCTTCCGACAATTCATCGAGTGTGCCGAATCCGCCAGGGAAAGCAATGAAGCCTTGTGCGTAGCGCATGAACATAGTCTTTCTTACATAGAAATAGTCGAAGTTGATGCTTTTGTCAAGGTCGATAAATGGATTTGGACGCTGTTCGTGAGGAAGGACGATATTGAGACCGACGCTCTTGCCTCCACCGAAATGCGCTCCTTTATTGCCTGCTTCCATTATGCCAGGGCCGCCGCCTGTGATTATTCCAAAACCTTTCTTGACTAAAAGATAAGCGGTTTCTTCAGCCATCTTGTAATATTTGTCGCTAGGATTGGTGCGTGCGGAACCAAATATAGCTACACAAGGTCCTATCTTAGAAAGAGTTTCGTAACCTGTGACAAATTCAGACATTATCTTGAAGACAGACCATGAGTCGTGCGACTTGATCTCTGTCCAGTTTTTTTCTTCAAAAGCTTCTCTAATCTTTGATTCGTCTATATTCATGTTGATTATATGTTTAAATTAAGTCTTACAAAGGTAAGATTTTTTTGAGATTTTTTAAATGCGATGAAGGAAAATATTTATTTTTGAAACTTAAACAAATAAATGCGATATGAAAAAAGAAAAAGATACGATGGGTAAGGCAATCGCCGATTTTTTTAAAGGTCGTCGTGATGGTAAATTGAGGGTATTGTCTCCTATGTTTGAGGAAGATGAAATCCCTTTGACTACATTGTTCCGTAGTTTCAGGGATATGCCGAAGATAGAACAGAAGGCTCTGAAGATGGCGAAAGGTAAGGTCCTTGATGTAGGTGCAGGTTCCGGATGTCATGCGCTTTGGCTTCAGGATAAAGGAATGGACGTAACTGCGATTGATATTTCACCTTATTCTATAGAGACCATGAAGGAAAGAGGCGTCGTCAATGTGAGAGAACAGGATTTCTTTACTTTGGAAGAGAAATACGATACAATATTAATGCTGATGAATGGTATCGGCATTGTCGGCACTTTGGATAAGCTTCCTGAATTCTTTAAACATATTGATAATATATTGGCGGAAGATGGGCAGCTTCTATGCGACTCTTCGGATCTTTGCTATCTTTATGATGACAAAGACGGAATTGTTGAATTGATGAATAGCGATAAATATTATGGTGAACTGGAATATACCATGTGCTACGACGAAATGGAAGGTGATTCGTTCCCATGGCTTTATATTGATGCAAACACATTGAGAACTTACGCTGAGACTTGTGGATTTAAAATGGAAATAGTGAGAAGAGGCGAACATTACGATTATCTGGCGAGAATTAGTAGAATTAGGAATTAGGAATTAGGAATTAGTAATGATTGTAGAGAGGTATCATACGACACAATTAAAAATAAACAATATGTCGTTGATGCGTCTCTTTTTGACTTCCTAATTTTATCTCGAAAAACCGCAATTTTGCCAAAAGTGTGATATTTTTAGTGTTAAAATCTTCGTTTTTTTGATAAAAAATAATGAAAAAAGACCGTTTTTATATAAAAATACCTTTGTAACTTATTGATATAAGTATATTTAAAGAAAAATAAAAATATTTTTAAAAAAGTGTTGCGCGTAATAGAAAAGTTCCTATCTTTGCACACGTAAACGAAAGGTTATTACAAACAGTTCTTACACAGAATGGAAGCTTAGCTCAGTTGGTTTAGAGCACCTGCCTTACAAGCAGGGGGTCGCTGGTTCGACCCCAGCAGTTTCCACAAAGACGTCTCGGATTTCTGAGGCGTCTTTTTTTTGTATGGCCTTGCCATGACATTATATCTGTTTTTTAATCTAATCATAGAAATTAAAAAACCTCAGAATTTCAATTTTTTGACATTCTGAGGTTTTGAGTTTTTGAATTTTAATTCAAACTTATTCTTCTGTGATATTTGGTAATTCCAAACCTAAGCCTTTTTTCTTGTCAACTCTCTTCAAGATAACACCGATGATGAGAGCAGCGATACCTAAGCATGCTAACATTACCAATGCCCATGTGTAGTTGAGTTCTACAGGGTCTGTGCCTGGTTTGTTTGTCTTGTCCAAAATCTTACCGATCAATAATGGGAATAACCATAAACCGATGTTTTGGATCCAGAATATCAAAGCGTATGCTGAACCGATAACTTTAGCGTCAACTAATTTTGGAACGCTTGGCCATAAAGCTGCAGGAACTAATGAGAATGATGCGCCTAAAACCAAGATTGTTACGTAAGCAACGATGATGCCGCCAACAGCTTGTCCTTTAAACATAGGTAAAATGAAAGCGAATGTGAGATGGCAAATGATGAGCAATAATGAACCGATCATCAACATTGAAGCTGCCTTGCCTTTGTGGTCGACGTAGTTGCCGAGGATAGGAGTGATAGCAACAGCTAATAATGGGAATACAGCGAATACTGAAGCTGCTGAACCGCGCATATAACCCATGTAGCAGTAAACTACTAAGCAAACGATAGCTGCACCCATCAAACCGAATTTCAAACCTTTATTCTTTGAGAAGTTGCTTGCGAATGAACAAGCAGCAACAGCTAACATGATAACGTATTGGATGACAGTAACAGCATTTGATGCCCAGAATTCTGTTGGTTCTGTGAATGTCAAGTTACATTGTAACATGTTAACAGCATATTTTTGGAATGGGAAGATTGCTGAATAATAGAGAACGCAGAGGAGAGCGACCAACCAGAAGCCCCAGCTTGACAAGATTCTGCCGATGTCGCTGATTTTGAATGGATCGTCTTTTTCTTCTGCTTCGCCTGTTTGTGAGTCTAATTTCTTATCCATGAAGAAGTAAACTACGAACATGATAAGGGCTATCATCAACAATACAACGCCGAAAGCTACTGAACGAGAAACGTCAACTTTGTCACCCAAGTTAGCGAACATAGGTGAGAAAATCATACATGTAGCAACGCCGAGACGTGCCAATGCCATTTCTGAACCCATTGCCAAAGCCATTTCACGACCTTTGAACCATTTTACGATACCGCGAGAAACAGTGATACCAGCCATTTCAACACCGCAACCGAAGATCATGAAACCAACAGCAGCAACCTTAGCTGATGCAGGCATGCCTCTGTAGAATGGGGAAACGCCTAATTCATCAAACAATGGAATGTAGTTGAGGTTGTTTGTGAACCATGCTTCTAAGCCGCTGCCCATGAAATTTTCTGTAACTGCATACCATTTGATAATAGCACCGACGAGCATGACGGCACCTGATAATAATGCAGTGAAACGAACACCCATCTTGTCGAGGATGATACCTGCGAAGATGAGGAAGAATACGAATACATTCAAGAATGTTTCAGCACCTTGCATTGTGCCGAATGCTGAAGAATCCCAACCTCTTGTTGATTGCATGAGGTCTTTGATAGGAGAGAGAATGTCCATAAAAATGTATGAACAGAACATAGCAAAAGCTAAGAGCAACAATGCAATCCATCTCATGGCTGCTGAGTCGCGTAATGTTTGAAGTTTTTCTGTCATAAAAAATTGTTTTAAAAATTTGATTCAAAAACTAAACCTGTAACCTTGATTTTAGAAGTCAGGGCTACAGGTTTAATGATAATTTATCTTACTGGAAGTTGAACGATTTCCTTCAAGTTGCCATTGAGGATTTGTTTTGCGAAATCTGCAACAGATTCAACAGTAACACCTTTGATAATGTTTTCGTATTCTGTAACGAGGTCTATGTTGTCTGTAGCTTCAGTCAAGATTACGTTAGTCCAGAATCTGTTTTCTTGAAGTTCTTCTGTTCTCTTCTTGAGTTTGTTTTCCAATACTTTAGAGAGGTCTTCTTGGCGTGGGCCGTTTTCTGCCATGTCTCTCAAACCTTCTTTAGCTATGTCGATCAAAGTAGCGTAGATTTCATCGTTTGTATCGAATACTGTGTAGAACATGAAAGCGTCGTTAGGCTTGTTCATTGTTGTGCCCATAACGCCAACGCCGTATGTACCGCCTTGTTCTTCACGGATTGATTTTGTATAAACGATGTCGAGAACATCAGCTAGAATGTCCATATATACCTTGTTATAGAGGTTGTATTCCATAGCGCCGTCGTAGATCATGTATACAGATGTCTTAGGATCTTGCATTTCTTTTCTGTAGTGTGTTGTGTAGCTGCCTTCAGCAACGCCTAAGCCAACATCTTTCCAGTCTTCTTTGCGGTTTTTCTTCTTCAATGAAGCTAAATATTGTTCAACGAGTGGCTTGAATGTTTCAACGTCGATGTTGCCAACGAAGATGAATGTGAAGTTGTTAGGATCAGCGAAACGGTCTTTGTACATTTCCATTGCCTTTGCATAGTCAACTTTGTCGTAGTCTTCAACATTCATTCTCAAACGTAATGGGTGGTTGTTGTATAAGACTTTTGTGAGTGAGTCTGACAATGTGAGGTTTGGATTTAATTCCATGTTTTTCAACATAGCTTTAGTACGTTCCATTGTTGATTCAAAAGCTTCTTGGTCGGCGCGTGGTGCTGTGAAGTATAAGTGGATGAGCTGCATCATTGTTTCCAAGTCTTTAGGAGAACATGATCCGTTCATACCTTCTGAGTATGTGTAGATTGCTGGAGCAACGTGAACTTTTTTGCCTGCTAAAACTTTTGGCAAGTCGATAGCGCTGAATTGGCCGACGCCGCCTAAAGTGATGAGGTCACCGAGGTTTTGGAGTGTGTATGGGTCGTCTTGTGGAAGAGCTGTCAAACCGCCGCGGCTGAATGCTGTCATTCTGATTTCATCTTCTTTGAAAGTTGTTTGTTTGTAGATGATGGTCATGCCGTTGCTGAGTGTCCATTCTGTTGCGCCGAATGTTTCGTTGTAAACTTCGCTCTTTACTTTGCCGGCTTTAGGAAGTTTTGCAATCATTGGGCCGTCGAATACTTCTTCTTCGTAAGCTTCAACTTCCATTGCGAAAGCCTTGTTGTACATAGCTAAGAGTTCTTCTTCTGTTGGGAGAACTTCGCCTTCTTTCTTAGGAGCTGTCAATGTGATGACGAGGTTGTTTTCGGTGATGAGTTGTTGTGCGAAAGAATTGATAGCTTCTAATGGGAGGTTAGGAGCGATTTGTTGTAAGAGCATGTATTCTGTTTCGATGTCCATCATTGGTTCGTTGTTCAAGAAGTGCTCTAAATATTGGTCAACGTATTTTTCGTTTTCAGTGTTGTTTCTTTCGTTGTATTTGCTTTCGATAGCTTTCATATAGTCAGCTTTAGCTCTTTCGTATTCTGAAGCTGTGAAACCATATTGAGCCATACGTTTGTTTTCTGTGACTAAAGCTGTGATTGCTTCTTCGATGCCGTTAACATCTTTTGGAGCAGCGTAGCTTGTCCAAGCTTCTTTTGTTGGTGCTAAATAGTAGTCGCCATAGTAGCTGTAACCATAAACGAATGGAGGATTTGGCTTTTGTGTGAGTTCTTGTAATCTGTTGATTTGCATGTCGGAGATTAAAGAAAGGATATATTCTGCCATCCAGTAGCTAGCGTCGTTTTTGTATTCGTTTGGAGTTGCATCGTGTTTGTAGAATATCTGCAAGCTCATTGATGTCAACTCTGGGTCTGAAGCGATAGCTACGATAGGCTCTTCGTTGTCGGCGATTGGGAATATTGTTCTTTCTGCTGGGTCAACTGGAGCTGGTATGTCGGCGAACATTTCTTTGATGCGAGCTTCGATAGCGTCAACATTAACGTCACCAACGATGATCAAACCTTGGAGGTCAGGACGATACCATTTTTCATAATAGTCGCGGAGCTCTTGGTATGTGAAGTTGGCGATAACTTCTTTTGTGCCGATAGGAAGACGTGCTCCGTAAGGGCTGCCTGGATACATTTTTGGAAGTAATTCTTCCCAAACGCGTCTGCTTGCGCCGCCTGTTGTGCGTTCTTCTTCTAAAATAACGCCACGTTCGTTGTCGACTTCTTCGTCTTCAAGTGCGATGAAACTTGACCAGTCGTGGAGGATGAGGAGACAGGTGTCAACCAAACCTGGGAGGTCGGTCTGAACGTTAGTCACCATATAGACTGTTTGGTCGATGGCAGTGTAAGCGTTGAGGTTTTCGCCGAATTTAACACCTCTGCTTTGGAGGTAGTTTCTTAATGTCATTCCTGGAAGGTTTGTTGTTCCGTTGAATGCCATGTGTTCAAGGAAGTGAGCTAAACCGCGTTGGTTTTCTTCTTCGAGTACTGAACCAACTTTCTGTGCGATGTAGAAGTCAGCTCTGTTTTCTGGTTTTTCATTGTGACGGATGTAATAAGTCATTCCGTTGTCCAATTTTCCGTATCTTACGTTAGGGTCCATTGGAAGAGGCATTGCCATTTGGGCAAAACTATTGATACCAAACATCATGATAACCAATAGTGATAATAAATGCTTTCTCATAAATTGTTATTTAAGTTGATTTTTATTGATTTTTTATTTCAATTTTAATATAAATGTACAACGTATTTTTCTACGAAATATGGTTCTGGATACCATTTTGTTATGGAAGTGGTCTTGCGTTTCCAGTTCTTAGGGACGTCGCGCAGTTCTTGTTCTATGTCGCCGCCTTTGAGGTATAAGATGCCGCCAGCTTCTATGTCGTTGTGGATGCGGAGTTTGTTGCTGACCCAAGCTGCTATTTCTGGGAGACGTGTCACCGCACGGCTTGTGATGACGTCGAATTTGTCTTTGATATTCTCGACACGATCTTGAACTGCAACCACATTAGTCAATCCCAAAGACTCGGCAACAGCTTGAACCACTTTGATTTTCTTGCCGATGCTGTCGACGAGCAAGAAATCTGTCTGTGGAAACATAATGGCTAACGGTATGCCTGGGAAACCTCCGCCAGTGCCTACGTCCATCACCTTCATGCCTGGCAAGAGAGTGAAATATTTGGCTATCGCTAATGAATGCAAGACATGGTGCTCGTAGAAGCTGTCCATGTCCTTGCGTGAAATGACATTGATTTTACTGTTCCAATCTTCATATAATGGAAATAAAGATTGGTATTGCATCATCTGATTCTCAGTGAGTTCAGGGAAGTATTTCTTTATTATCGTATGGTCCATATACAATTATCTTAAATTAGGCAAAAGTAAGAAAAAAAGAGTTAGGATACCTTAATTAATTAGTTAAAAAATAGTGGAAATAATAATTATTTATCGTGTGCGTTTATTTTGTATTTTTACAAAAAAAATTGAAAATGATTAAATCCCTTAGACTATTTGTTGTTTTGTTGCTGTCTGTCACCTGGCATTCTGTTGCATTGGCGCAAAACAAGTCTAAGGCTGTGATGGATTATATAGAACAATATAAGGATATCGCTATGCGTGAGATGCTGGATTATAAGATACCGGCATCCATTACGCTCGCTCAAGGTCTGCTCGAATCAGGTAACGGCAACAGCGAGCTCGCCAAGAAATCTAACAACCACTTCGGAATAAAATGCCATAAAGACTGGACTGGAAAACGAACTTATCATGATGATGACGAGAAAGGGGAATGTTTTAGAGTATATGATTGTCCCGAAGACTCTTATCGCGATCATTCTGTTTTTCTTAAAAAAGGACAACGTTATGCCTTTCTGTTCGATCTTGAAATAACCGATTATGAGGCTTGGGCTAAGGGCTTGAAAAAGGCTGGTTACGCAACATTGCCAGTCTATGCCAACGTCTTGATTAAACTTATAGAGGATTATAATCTGGCTCAATATGACCAGATGGTGGTAAAGGGCAAGTTTAAATATAAAGACAACAAGACGATAAAACAACGTGACAACAAGAAAGATAAAAGTCAAAAGGATAAAGTTGATAACAGTATTGTATATGCTCCATATAAAATTACTGATTCGGAAATAGTTGGCAAGACGCCTGACGACCGTTATATCCGTGAGAATAACAATGTCAAGTTTATCTATGCAAGAGAAGGAGAGAGCGTTTATGATTTGGCTGATATGTTTTGCATTTATGATTATCAGATTGTGAAATATAATAATCTGGGCAAACGCAGGACACTCAGGGATAATGAGATAATATATATAGAACCAAAGAAAAACAAGGCGATGCGTCGCTATGAATATCACACCATACAAAAAGGAGAGACATTGTCGTACGTCTCTCGTCTTTATGGTGTTAAACTAAAGTCGCTGTTCAAGATGAACGATATGGATGAGAATAGCGTTCTTCACATCGGAGATAATATCAGGCTTAGGTGATTTAAGGCTAAAGACTAATGTCTAAAGGCTAAAGATTGATTTTGAGATTTCTCAATATTATAGTTCCTCCTTAAGGTACTTCGCCGTAAATCCTTTTCCTTTTTTCACTATGCTTTCTGGTGTTCCTTCTCCGATTATAGTTCCTCCGCCGATACCGCCATCAGGACCCATGTCGATGATGTAGTCGGCGAGTTTTATCACGTCGAGGTTGTGTTCAATGATGAGCACCGAATTGCCTTTTTCCACGAGTTTGTTCAATACTTCCATCAGAACTTTTATGTCTTCGAAATGTAATCCTGTCGTAGGCTCATCTAGGATATATAATGTCTTTCCAGTGTCTTTCTTTGAGAGTTCTGCCGCTAGTTTAACGCGTTGAGCTTCGCCTCCCGACAATGTTGTTGATGCTTGTCCGAGTGTAAGATATCCCAAGCCAACGTCTTCCAATGCCTTGATCTTTTGTGTTATCATAGGTATGTTTTCGAAGAAGACAAGTGCCTCGCTAATGGTGAGGTTCAAAACGTCATTGATGGATTTTCCTTTGTAGCGTACTTCCAGCGTTTCTCTGTTATAGCGTTTGCCTTGGCATGTCTCGCACAGCACTTGCACGTCGGGCAGGAAGTTCATCTCTATGAGTCTGACTCCTGCGCCGCAGCATGTCTCGCATCTTCCGCCTTTTACGTTGAAGGAGAATCGTCCGGCTTTGTAGCCTCTGATTTTTGACTCAGGCAGCTCTCCGAACAGCTTTCTTATCTCATCGAATACTTTGGTGTAAGTCGCTGGATTGGAACGTGGTGTCCTTCCGATAGGTGCTTGGTCAATTTCAATGACTTTGTCGATATGTTCCAGGCCTTCAATAGTTTTATATGGCAATGGCTCTTTTAAAGAACGATAGAAATGCTTGCTCAGGATGGGGTAGAGTGTCTCGTTGATAAGGCTTGATTTTCCTGAACCAGAGACTCCTGTGATGCAAACCATCATGCCTAAAGGCAGTTTCAGTGTCACGTTTTTAAGGTTGTGACCTGTTGCACCTTTTATGATGATATATTTTCCATCGACGGGTTTACGTCTTTTTTTTGGCACCTCAATCTTTCTTTTTCCGTTGAGATATTCGCAGGTTAGACCATGTCCTTTCTTCGTTTCTTTAGGAGTTCCTTCGAACATGATTTCACCACCATGGTTTCCGGCTCCAGGACCTATGTCGATGATATGGTCGGCTGCCATCATGGTGTCTTTGTCGTGTTCTACCACTATGATAGAGTTGCCTATGTCGCGCAGTTCTTTCAACGACTCTATAAGCCGTTGGTTGTCGCGTTGATGCAGGCCGATACTAGGTTCGTCCAAAATATATAAGATGCCTGTGAGCAATGAGCCTATCTGTGTCGCAAGTCGTATGCGTTGTGCTTCGCCTCCAGAAAGACTCTTTGCAGGGCGGTTCAGATTCAGATAGTCGATGCCAACATTCAAGAGGAAGTTTATACGTTTCTTTATCTCTGCTAAGATATCTGTTGATATTTCCTTTTGTTTTCTGTTGAGATGGCTTGGGAGTTCATCGAACCATTTTGCCAGGTTGACAATATCCATTTCTGCCAGTTCTGCTATGTTCTTGTCGTTAAGCTTGAAATAAAGAGCTTCTTTCTTCAGACGTGTTCCGTGGCATTCCGGACATTGTGCTTCATTCATGAAACTTGTCGCCCAGCGCTTTATCGCAGTAGACGCATTCTCGTCATTTTGGCTTACGATGAAATTAATTATTCCATCGAAGGTGGCTGTGAATGTCGACATTGTTCCGTATAGCTCTTTGGTTACGGTGAATCCTTCGCTGCTGCCGTAAAGGATGGCGTTCAGTGCTTCTTCGCTTACGTCTTTCAATGGGGTGTCAAGGTCGAAGCCGTAATGAAGTCCTAAAGTCTCCAGCTGATTGAAAATCCATGAATTTTTGTACTCTCCAATAGGTATAAGGCCGCCTTTGCGTATGCTCTTCTCCATATCAGGGATTATCTTGTTCATGTCGATGACGGTTATCTCGCCCAGTCCGTTACATTTAGGGCATGCTCCGTATGGTGAGTTGAAAGAGAATGAATTAGGTTCTGGGTCTTGGTAAGAAAGTCCTGTGGTGGGACACATCAGCAGTCGGCTGAAGAATCTTACATTATCGTCACCTTCTTCCATTATCAATAATAGTCCTTTCCCGTGTTTGAAGGCAAGTTCTACTGCTTTGGATATTCTGCTCTTGTCTTCACCTACAAGAAGTCTGTCGATGACTATCTCTATGTCGTGAGTCTTATAACGGTCGACCTGCATGCCGAAACTGAGTTCTTTCATCTCTCCGTCGATGCGTACTCTAAGGAAGCCTTGCTGGCGTATGTTTTCAAACAATTCTCTGTAGTGACCTTTGCGAGCTCTTACTACAGGAGCCAGGATGTTGACTCTTTTGTTTTTATATGTCTTTGTAATGATGTCGCATATCTGTTCTTCGGAATAACGGACCATTTTTTCTCCGGTGTTATATGAGAATGGTTCTGCCACTCTTGCGTACAAAAGTCGAAGGTAATCGTATATCTCGGTTATTGTTCCGACTGTAGAGCGTGGGTTTTTGTTTACGGATTTCTGTTCTATGGAAATGACCGGACTCAATCCTTTTATGTCGTCGACTTGAGGTCGCTCCATATTGCCAATGAACTGGCGTGCGTATGACGACAATGACTCCATATAACGTCTCTGGCCTTCGGCGTAAATGGTCTCGAATGCCAATGACGATTTTCCGCTTCCGCTTAATCCTGTTATTACAACGAGTTTGTCGCGTGGAATCTTGAGGCTGATATTCTTGAGATTATTTTCTTTAGCTCCGTAAATCTCTAAGAATTCTTCTTCTGATATATTGTTTTTGTCAATTGAGTTCATCTTCGTAATTTAATGCTTCAACAGCTAAAGAGTCTTCGTATAAAAAATGTTCGTCGCCAATCAAACTCGTGATGTGGTGGTGTGTTATGTTGAAAGGTTTCTTTGGTATCTTTATTTCATAGATTTCTCCTTTGTTGACTTTCAATGAATTGCTTCTTAGCCATGGGTTGAAAATCTTCAGGAGTTTGTATGTGATGTCGTGTTCTTTGGCGAATTCAGCCCAGCTCTTTACACTTTTGTCTACTTTGACTATGTCGTATTTATAAGGTTCGTAAGAAAGTTTTGGACTTACGTGTATGCCGTATTTTTCAGGATTTTCGAAAATAGTCTTGATGGCTAAGATTCTAAATACATAACGTTCTGTTTCTTCTGCCATCAAAAGGTCGTAGTATGAATCGACGCCTTGTTCTTTCATGAATTTCGTTACCCTTGTAGTCCCTGCGTTGTAGGCTGCGGCAGTCAAAGTCCAGTTGCCGAATCTCTCGTATGCCTTAAGGAAATATTTGCATGCTGCTTCGGTCTCGAGCTCGACATTATATCGCATGTCGACTTCTTTGTTGACCTTAAGTCCGTAATCTTCAGCTGTGGCTTTCATGAATTGCCAGAAGCCGGCAGCTCCAGCTGGAGATACCGCGTTTGTGAGGTTGCTTTCGATGACGCATAGATATTTGAAGTCATCAGGTATATTATATTGTTTTAGGATAGGTTCGATTACTGGAAACCATCGTTTTGAGCGTTTCAATAAAACCATAGTGTTGCTATGGAAATAACTGTTTGACAGCAGTTCTCTTTCGTAACGTTCTCTGATGTTGAACATTTCGAGTGGCACTCTCTCATCAGCGAAATATATGTCTTCGCAGAACTCTATGTCGTTGCTTTGTACTGCTATTTGTTCTAATGAGACAGGGCGTTTGTTTGCTGTTTTTATTGCGATGATGCTCATTACGAATGCGATGACGATCATCAATAGTAAGGATGTAGCTGCTATTATTAAGAGGATTTTTGTCTTCTTCATTTCTGTTTAGTAAGTAAAAGGAGTTTCAATGTTTTTAAATAAAGGAGAGATTTTGTCTTTCTCTGATAATATCGGGTTCTCTATGTTCCAGTTGATATTGATGTCTGGGTCGTTCCATAAAATGCTGCCTTCCGATTCTTTGTTGTATACGTTAGTACATTTGTAGTTGAAAATAGTGTCGTCTTCCAAAGTGACGAATCCATGAGCGAAACCTTCTGGTATCCAGAACATTTCTTTGTTTTCTTCTGTCAATAATCTTGACTCCCATTTGCCGTATGTCGGGGAGTTTTTGCGCAAGTCGACGGCTACGTCCCAAACTGCTCCTTTGACGACTCTAACGAGTTTGCCTTGTGCGTAAGGCGGTTTCTGGAAATGCAATCCTCTCAGTACGCCCTTGCTCGACTTTGACTCGTTGTCCTGAACGAATGTCATTGTGAGTCCTTCTTTGGCGAAGCGTTCTTTGTTATATGATTCGTAAAAATAACCTCTGTCGTCTTTGAACACATCAGGTCTTATCACCAGCAAATCGTCTATTGAAGTCTTGATTATTTCCATGATTCTTGGCTTTTAATTGGTTTCAAAGTCGCAGAGACGCAAAGTCTCAAAGTTGTTATACTCTGATACTCTACGTCTTTGCGTCTTTATGTCTTTGTGTCTTCTTATAGGTGTACCACTTCTCCGTGAGCAGCGGCTGCAGCTTCCATCATAGCTTCCGACATTGTTGGGTGAGGGAAGATTGTGTTGATGATGTCGCGACCTTTAGCGCCTAATTCACGGCCGAGAACTGCTGTTGCTACCATTTCAGTTACGTTGTCGCCAACCATGTGACAGCCAAGCCATTCGTCGTTAGCAGCGTTGAAGACAACCTTGATGAAACCATCTTTATTGCCTGCAGCTGTTGCCTTGCCTGATGCTGTGAATGGGAACTTACCGACTTTAACTTCGTAACCTGCAGCGATAGCTTTTGCCTCTGTGAGACCTACTGATGCGACTTCAGGAGTGATGTATGTACATCCTGGTATGTTGTTGTAATTCAATTTTTCTGGTTCTAATCCGCAGAACTTTTCAACGCAGATGATAGCTTCGTGTGATGCCTTGTGTGCCAAAGCTGGTCCGTGAACGATGTCGCCGATAGCGTAAACGCCTTCAACATTTGTTCTGTAGTAATCATCGACGATGACTTTGCCTCTTTCTGTTGCGATGCCGAGTTCTTCGAGACCGAGGTTTTCGAGGTTTGTCTGTACGCCTACTGCTGAGAGAACGATGTCAGCTTCAACGACTTTAGGGCCTTTCTTGGTTTCGATTGTACAAACGCATTTTTCGCCTGTTGTGTCGACGTTTGTAACTGATGATTCTGTCATCACAGTCATCTTCAATTTCTTGAAGCAGCGTTCAACTTGTTTTGAAACTTCTTCATCTTCAACAGGAAGGATGTTAGGCATGAATTCAACCAATGTGACTTTTACGCCCATTGATGTGAAGAAGAATGCGAATTCTGAACCGATAGCGCCAGAACCTACAACAACCATTGTTTCAGGAAGTTTGTCTAAAACGAGAGCTTGACGATAGCTTATGATTTTTTCGCCGTCGATAGGGAGTGTTGGCAACTGACGAACTCTACAGCCTGTTGCGAGGATGATGTGTTCTGCTTCGTAAATCGTTTCAACGCCTTCTGCATCAACAACCTTTACTTTCTTGTCGGATGTCAATGAACCTAAACCAGCGATGAGTTCTACGTTGTTTTTCTTGAAAAGATATTGAACACCTTTGCTCATGTTTTCTGCGACGCCACGGCTGCGACGTACTACGGCTTCCATGTCGGCCATAACTTCGCCTTCAACTTTAATTCCGTAGTTTTCTGCGTGTTTCATATATGTGTAAACTTGAGCGCTTTTCAAAAGAGCCTTGGTTGGAATGCAACCCCAGTTCAAACAGGTGCCGCCGATTTCTGATTTCTCGACAACAGCAACTTTTTTACCTAATTGAGAAGCTCTGATAGCAGCGACATAACCGCCTGGTCCACTGCCTATTACAATAACATCGTAATTCATGATAGTTATATTTTTTAAAATTAATAAATCGTTTATAAATGTCTTTTGCAAGACTTGCGAAGATACAAAAAAACTCCATTCTTTCTATATATTAATGTAATCTTTTTTTAACCTTTCTTTCCTAATAACATACCGGATGAATTGATATCTTAATTTTTATTAACATAATTCTCATGTTTTCATTAACATGATGTTAAAAAATGTTAAAAACGGTAAAATTATTCCGATAACATTTGACTTTTATATAAAGATAGATGTATTTTTGCCGCACAATAATCCAAAATTTATCTAGCCCAAAAACGAACGCAGAGATGCGTACATTTAGATTATTAACCCAAAAATGTAATGTTATGAAATATATTATTGACTCGCAGTTGATAGGGAAGTGGTATCAAATTGCTAGGACTTTCAGTCATCATGAAAAAAGTGTCGCGGAAACAATGCTCTATATTTCGCCGAACAGTGAAGACATTAAGGAACTTCTTTATGTCGGTATTAAAGAAGACAGAAGCAAGGTGTTGAAGAAGATATCCTTGAAAACCTTTTGTAAGAATGATTCCGTGTTTGTTGTTTTTAGAAAGGGTCTTTTCAGAAAGACATTGGAAATTCTGACCTTCGATGCTGATGAAGGTGTCGTTGTGTTGTCTGATAAGAAAATGAAATATGTCTCAATACTTTCCAGAAAATCTGAAATGAGCCAAAAGGTTGTTGAAGGCTATCTGAGCAAGATAAGATTTATGAAAGAAAAGGTTAAGCTGTATAGCACTGCTATTGTTTAAGGTGGTATTGATTGTTGTAAAACTTGATCATCAGCTGTAAATAATGCTTTATAAATTGTAAAAATAATTCCTGATTCCTAACTCCTAATTGCTAATTATTTTTTATCTTTGCGTTTTATATAAATAATTAAGGAGTTATGACATTAAATTCACTTACAGCAATATCTCCAGTTGATGGTAGATACCGTTCCAAGGCAGCAGGTCTTGATGAATATTTTTCAGAATACGCATTGATTCGTTATCGCGTAATGGTTGAAGTTGAATACTTTATAGCTTTGTGCGAACTTCCATTGCCACAGCTCGCAGCTTTCGATCATAATAATTTTGAAAAACTTCGCTCTTTCTACAAAGACTTCACAGTTGAAAATGCTGAAGAGATTAAAGATATAGAAAAGGTTACAAACCACGATGTTAAAGCTGTTGAATATTTCCTCAAACGTCGTTTCGATGAAATGAATCTTAAGAAATTCAAGGAATTTATCCACTTCGGCTTAACTTCACAGGATATCAACAATGTGGCTGTGCCTCTTACATTGAGAGATGCTAATGCTAACATTTATTTGCCAGCTATGCAAGAACTTAGAGATAAACTTTTTGCTATGGCAGAAGAATGGAAAGACGTTCCTATGTTGGCTCACACCCACGGACAACCAGCAAGTCCAACACACCTCGGTAAAGAGATCTATGTATTCGTTGAACGTCTCGATAATCAACTCAATGCATTGAAAAACATTCCATTCTGTGCTAAATTCGGTGGCGCTACAGGTAATATGAACGCTCATAAGATAGCTTATCCTCAAATTGAATGGAAAAACTTCGCTAATAATTACATCAACAATAATTTAGGTCTTACAAGACTCCAAACAACAACACAGATTGAACACTACGATTTCATGGCAGCTTATTTTGATGCTGTGAAACGTATCAATACAATCTTGATAGACCTCGCACGCGACGTATGGCAATATGTGTCAATGGAATATTTCAAGCAGAAAATCAAAGCTGGCGAAGTTGGTTCTTCAGCAATGCCTCATAAAGTCAATCCAATCGACTTCGAAAATGCAGAAGGTAACCTGGGTCTCGCTAATGCAATATTCGAACACCTCAGCGCAAAGCTTCCAATCAGCCGTATGCAACGCGACCTCACCGACTCTACAGTGACAAGAAACGTCGGCGTGCCATTGGCTCACACAATGATAGCAATAGCTTCTTTGTTGAAAGGCCTCGATAAACTCATCCTTAACGAAGAAAAGTTAAGCGAAGACTTGTTGAACAACTATGCTGTAGTGGCAGAAGCTATCCAGACAATCTTACGTCGTGAAGAGGTTGAAGGCGCTTATGAATTGCTGAAAGGCTTGACACGTACAAACGAAAAGGTAACTCGCGAGTCTATCGACAAGTTCATCGACGAGCTTCCAGTAAGCGATGCAGTTAAAGCTGAGATGCACGTTATCACTCCTGAAAATTATACAGGATACGGATTTTAAATTATAAATACAAAAAATTAACAGGGGAATTTTGTAATGAAGTTCCCCTTTAAATTTAAGGGGACTTCTGTAAATTCCCCGTTTAAATAATTTTTGATAGTAACAATTAAAACTTTTGCATGCTTTATGTTTTTTCTTGGAATCTTTTTGCCTTTCTTTCAATCACATAGCTCGCTATGTTCTTTCAAGAAAAACAAAAATCTTCTCAAAGAAAAATTCATAAATCATTTGCAAAGCAA